>JAYTMV010000356.1:0-19595 GCA_043728175.1 Sphingomonadales bacterium | reverse complement strand
ATGATAGCACGACTTGGCGGCGATGAGCTTGCGGTGATCCGCCTTCATCAGCATGTCAACGAAGGCGAGCGATTGGCAAAAATGGTGATTGACAGTTTTGATGCGCCCTTCTCAGTGCTTGGTCATGAAATTGAAACCAAGGCATCACTCGGCGTAACCAGCGCAACGCTTGACCGCCCCTTTGACGATATCATGCGCGAAGCTGATATTGCACTTTATGAGGCGAAAGCGATGGGTCGCGGACGTGCGGCACATTTCGTACCACCAATGGCGGCAAAACTAGAAAAACGACATTCAATCGAAATTGACTTGCGCCGCGCCATCGCCAACCGTGAATTGACGCTCAATTATCAGCCGATCATTGAGGCAGCCACGGGCCGTATATCCTCGGTTGAGGCGCTTGTGCGTTGGCACAGCGCAACCCACGGCAACGTCTCCCCCGAAATATTCGTCGGCATTGCCGAGGAAACCGGCTTGATGGCGGAGCTTGGCCATTTTATTATCGAGCAGGCGATGGAGGACAGTCAACGCTGGCCGCACCTCACAACGGCCATCAACATATCACCGGCGCAGTTGCGTTCGGTCACGATTGTTGGTGAGCTTGTGGGTGCCGCCAAGCGGTTTGGCGTCGCACCGCAGATGATTACAATCGAAATCACCGAGACGCTGCTAATGGCAAATGATGCGCGGACGCTGAAGATACTCAATCAACTCAAAGAACACGGATTCAGCCTCGCACTGGACGATTTTGGCACTGGCTATTCAAGCCTTGCCTATATCCGTGATTTTCCATTTGACAGGCTGAAGATCGACCGGCGCTTCATCAAAGGCGTCGATCAAGACGCTCAGGCGCTCGCAATCGTTGAGGGTGTTGTTAATTTCGGGCGCATTCTGGGCCACGAGATTATTGCCGAGGGCATTGAGACCGAACAGGAGATGCAGGCGATGCAGCGGGCCGGCTGTACGCACCTCCAAGGATTTGTATTTTCCAAGCCCTTGTCAGCAGATCATATCGAAGCGCTCAGCAGCACATCAAGCCGACTTGCGGCTAGGCGTGAACGCTCACCCATCGCTAAAATCAAAAGTTTTGAACAGCATCAGCGAAAAAAATCGGCCGGTTAGGATCTTTCTGCGGCGAATCACTCGTTAACCTAAACCGAGTCGCAGTGGCGATTCGCGAGGCCATGTGTTCGCACGCAAAACCGCGCGCTCAACGAGCCTAAGGCAATCGGTTGCCAACAATCTGTAGATTGGTTGAGCGTAACGAGCGCGTTGACGCCCTAGCCAGCGAGGTTGTTTACCAAGGTAAGCATTGCGCTCGACTTAAACGGGTAGGCTCAAAAATCGACGGATTTCCAACAAAAATATGTCGCATTTGTACAACAATAAAAAAGCCCCGGCGTTGGGCCGGGGCTTTCGTAATCAGATGGTCGATAGGTCAGGCTTTGCCGCCCGTACCCCCAACACCACCGCCGAGCCAATCCCAGAAACCACGTACTGGTTTCGCAGCTCGCGAAGCTTTTGAAAACAATGTCATACAACCCTCCTCTGTTATCCCCGCGAAATCGCGGAGCCGGGAGATGCCTATATAAATCAACAAGATAGGGTTAGCAACTGATTAACTATGTGAAGATGAGTCACGCGTTCGCAGCAAATATCAGGCGGCAGCCGTTTTAGGCTCAACACCAATCATACTCCAAAGATCGCGAAAACGCATCGGCTTGCTAATGAGATAGCCCTGCGCTTTATCGCATCCCATTTGCGATACCAGTTTTAGGATGGCTTCGGACTCAACGCCCTCGGCAACGACACTTCGCCCAAGCGAATGCACCATCTGGATCGTCGAGTTGACGATCATCCGGCTTTCAGCGCTATAATCGATTTGGCTGATCAAGCTGCGGTCAATTTTGACTTCATTTGATGGGATTGCGCGGAGATATTCAAGCGTTGAAAGCCCCGTGCCATAATCGTCAACTGAGATATTAATCCCTATCGTCCGCAAGCGTTCAAGCACTGCGATAAATTCGCCATTGGGGCGCATTGTCGCGGTTTCTGTGATTTCAAGCGTTAAACAATGTGCTGGCAAGCCATATTTCGCAAGCATCGCGCTGGCAATCGAATCAATCGGCAAGCCCGCAAAAGCGCGCGGGGAAAGATTGGCCGCAATTTCAAAATTAATGCCGCGTTTGTTAATCGCCGCTGAAGTTTTGATCGCATCTTCAAGAACATGGAGCGTCACATTGTCAATGCGATCCTGCTCCTCAGCCATCTTGATAAATTCATCAGGGCTGATCACGCCGCGATCAGGATGCGTCCAGCGCACGAGCGCCTCTGCGCCGCAGATGCGATTGGTTTTGATATCAAGCTTTGGCTGATAGGCCACCCATATCTCATTATTGGCAATTGCCTGATCAATCCGCCCGACCAAGAATAATTGTGCCGCGCGCTCTTTTGATTTGTCGGCATCTGAAAGCGACCAGCGATCACCACTTTTCGCGCCTTCATCTGCCGCAAGAATTGCACTACTTGCGCGATTGGGAAGTGACCGCGTTTCATCACGGTCTATCCCGAAGGTGATAAACAGATTGACCGTTTGATCACCAACCTTGATCGTGCTGCGAAAAATGGAATGCAGCGCATCAATCCGCTCAACCGCAGTGGCGTGGCTTATATCATCTGCCACCCACACAAATGCGCCATCGTCGCTTTGATAAAGGTTTGAACGTTCAACGCCAAGGCTGATCCGTGAGACGATTTGATCAATCAAGTCCTTTTCATGCCCTGTTGGAACAGTTGATTTGATTGCCAGATAATTATGGATTTTCATGGCAATCAAGGTTGCACCTGTTTTCGCTTCTATTTCATGCAGAGCCGCAAGGTTGTGCAGTCCTGAAATATTATTGGTGATCCCGCTATCATGCAATTGTTTACGGAAATTGGCGCGCGCGCGTGCGGCCCCAACAATCGCAAATGCGAGCAGTGCCGGCACAATCTCTACAAAGATCAAATTCTGATCAAGCAGCAGTGGTATTGTCAGCAGTGCAATCACGCCGAACCCAAAAATCGACCTGCGTAGCAATTTACGTCTGCTACGCATGAAGGCTGCAGTTAGCATAATCCCGATTGCCCACGGGCCGAACCAGCCATATTCAAGGGGCTTACCGCGCTTCAAAGTTTCGGCGGCCAAAACGGTGAAATATACGCCGGAGGTTGGGCCAGCTCCCGGCATTCTGTACATATCGCCCATTTCAATTGTCGACGATGCAATCACCACATCTTTGTTTGAAAATGCGCCTTTAGGGAAACGGCCTTTTAGCAAATCAACCGCACTGATATTTTTTATGGTTTCGGTTTGTATGGCGTAGTCAATCCGAAAATATTGGCCCTTCTCTCCATCAACATTGGCCAGTGCCGCAGCCATTGATTGGTTCACATCGCCCGCGATTTCGATTTTATAAGGAAATGCCAGCGGAATCCCAAATGGGTCGATCTCGGTGTTAATATTTATCATCTGTGAGTGTGCAGCAAACTCGGGAATACTGACATGGTCTGTGCGAACGCCCGTCGCTTGATCTACCACAAGGCGTGATGCCAAAAACACTTTGTCCGGCGTCCGTTTCAGGGCCTCGACCATTGCTTTGTCGTTTACTGGATCGCTGTAAGAGTCAAAATTGAAGTCAAAGAAAATGCGCTTGGCACCCGCTTTGTTGAGCGTGTCGATCATATGGGCATGATAGGCGCGCGGCCACGGCCAGCGTTTTACCTCATTAAGACTACGTCCATCGATCCCGACAACAACGATATCGCCACTCGCTTTTTGAGGGCGAATTTCATTGCGGGCATAGCGCAGCATATTTTCGAGCGGCAGCCCAAATTCGATAAGACCACAGATCAGGCTGAGCAAACACGCCCATAGCAAAATTCCATTTCCGCGCGTTTGCCGCCCGTTTTTTAGTTTAATTATGCGTGCCCACATTGTTATTTGCCCTATTTATATGTCGCTATGATAGGGTATATTGGTTAACAAAATGGGAAGCTTTGCGATAAAACTCCGCATTCATCGGGGTTTAACCTGCTACCGTCGCGCAATTAGCAAATACATCACTGGCGTCACAATGCGCGAGAGCAGGGTCGATGAAATCAGTCCGCCAATAATCACCCAAGCCAGCGGCGCATAGAGCGGTGCGCCCGAAAGCGCGAGTGGCAGCAGCCCGCCGATTGCCGTAATCGAGGTCAAGAGCACTGGCAGGAAACGGATTTCGCCCGCCTTCTCAATCGCCTCACGCAGTTCAAGCCCACGGTCACGCAATTGGGTGGTAAAATCGACCAGCAGGATCGAATTTTTAATCTCAATCCCGATCAGCGCAACAAAACCGATAATCGCCAAGAATGAGAGCGAATAGCCCGTAATCAGCAGCGACAAGAGCCCGCCGACAAGGCCAAGCGGAATTACGCCAGCCACTACGCTGACCTCACGAAAACGCCCAAATTCAGCAACTAACACCCCGAATATTCCAAATACCGCGAGCAAGATCACCCCGCCCAATCCTTCACCGCTGCGCGCCGCCGCCTCGGCTTCTCCGCCAAGTAGGAATGCGTAACCAGCAGGCAGTTTAATCGAATCAAGCTTTGCACGCGCATCACGCGAAATGCGCGAGGCGAGGAACCCCGGTTTTACAAACGAAGTCACCGTGGTTGAGCGTTGCAGCTTGTATCGGTTGATCTTTGCAGGCGCATTTTTGAGGCGCGGTGTCGCCATATCACGCAGCGCAATGCTCTTTCCGTCAAGTGAGGGCACGTAAATCTGATTGAGCGCTGAAACAGGGTGAGCGCCATCAAACGGCAGGCGGACGACCACTGGATAACTATCGCCTTCAACATCGCGCAGTGTGCCGGCCCGCTCCCCCGAAAGCGCGAGACGTACTGTCCGGCGGATCGCCTCTGGCGTTACATTGAGGAGGTTTGACTTTGCTGGGCTGACGCCAAGGTCAAGATCGATCCGGTTGATCGCAAGTGGATCATCAACATCGCGCGTGCCCGGCATATCGCGCAATATCTGCGCAACCTGTGCTGAAAGTTTGGTCAGCACTGCGGTGTCGGGGCCAACGATGCGGAACGCCACGGGCGCCTCAACAGGCGGGCCATTATCAAACTGAGCAACCGTAACATGCGCCGCCGGATAGCGCGCGAGGCGGGCACGGAGACGCTCAACCAGCTTTGGCCCTTCGCGTGGGTCCCATTCCTTGATTGTCACGAAAACCTCACCGTAACGCGTGTCATTTTCGCGTGGCAGGTTATTGTAAAATATCTGCGGATTGCCCCGCCCAACATTGTCCATGCGACCGGTAACGATATCTTCCTCAGCAACAATCGCTGAAACCTCACGAACGATACGGTCGGTTGCCGCAATGCTACTGCCCTCGGGTGCCTCAACGCGCACCATGAAATACGGCGAATCCGCCGTTGGAAAAAAGCTAAAGCCAATCAGTGGAACCGTCGCGAACACAGCTGCGCAGGCGATTACCGTGCCCCACAGCGTCTTCCTTGGATTATCCAGCGCACGGTGGAGTACAGGCTGATAAAAACGCTCAATCCCGCGCGTGACGATCTGCAAGAAACGGTTGCCCTCCGGCCCCTGCCCGCCTTTGAGAAAGCGGCTTGCGAAAAAGGGGATGATGGTGAGCGAAACAAGCAGCGAACTTCCCACCGTCGCGAGCACTGCGACTGGCAACCCGCGCACAAAATCGCCTGAACCTTCGGGCAGGTTGGCAATTGGCAGGAACGCAAACATCAGCACGCCCGTCGACCCAAGCACCGCCGCCGATATCTCACGCGTGCCCCGGATTGCCGCTGTTTTGGGATCATCGCCCTCGCGCAAATGGCGCTCAATATTTTCGGTCACAACGATTGAATCGTCAACCAACAGCCCAAGCGAAATGATGAAACCAGAAATGCTGATCTGATTGAGGGTAAAACCAAACAATGACAAGATGAACACACCCATCGCCAGTGAGAGCGGGATTGACAGCATCACCACCCCTGACGCGCGCAGCCCGAGCGGCAGCAGCGTGACCAGCACAAGCGCAAGCGCGATGATGAAGTCAGTACTCAGTTGGCCAAGCCGCCGCTCAATATCTTGGCTTTGATCAAAACCAAGCTCAAGCTTGAGATCAGGCGGCAGCGTCGCACGGTAACCATCCACGGCTTCAACGAGTGCGTCGCGCAGTGCCGTGGCGTTCACATTATCCTTCTGTTTGACCGAAACGAAGACGGCACGCTTGCCATTGTACCGAGTGATGTGAAGCTGCTCGGCCTCGCTCCAGCTAACCGTTGCGACATCGCCAACCCGCAGCAGCCTGCCATTGCTTAAGCGCAGCGGGAGCGCGGCGATATCGGGAAGCGCACGAAATGCGCCGCCAGCGTCAACGTTCAAACGCCGCTCGCCTGACTGTACTGATCCAGTTGGGAGCTCAAGCCCGCCAGCCGCAATCGTCGCTGCAACCGAGGTTGCCGGGAGGCCGAGCTGCGCAAGCTTGCCGCTATCAACCGCCACGCGAACCTCGGGCTGGGCTAGCCCGGAAATTGTTGTCGCGCGGACGCCGGGAACAATGTTCAAAGCGTCACGCAGATCAGCCGCATATTTTTCGATCCGCCGCCACGGCGCATCCTCGCTCACAAGTGCGAGTTGAAGAACTGCCGCTTCGGTGGTGCGCGGGCGGCGAAAATCAAGCCGTGCCAGCCCTGACGGCAGTGTGGCCCGGATCGCTGTGACCTCTCTTATCGTGCGGTCAAGCGCCTGTTCGGCATCGGTGCCGTAGATAAAATTGACAACAATAACCGCAACGCCGTCGCTGCTTGTCGAACGGATATCCTTTACGTTATCAAGCCCTTGGAGAACATCCTCAATCGGCTTGGCAAGCGTCTCTTCAATTTCGGCGGCATCAGCACCGGGCAGCACGGCGGTTACAATCGTGTTTTCGATCGCGAAATGTGGATCAACTGAACGGGGGATGGTGAGGAATGCGTTGATCCCAAGCAGTGCAAGCAGCAGAAACGCAACGAGCGTAATTTGCCAGCGGCGCACCGCGAATTCGGCGAGCATTAGCGTGTCTTCACTGGCACGACCTGCTGCCCATCGCGCAAACGATCAAGTGTCGCCACCGCCACCCATTCGCCAGCGTTGATCCCGCCTGTCACAATCACACCCTCATCGCGCGCATCATCAATCGTTACGGTGCGCAGCCGTGCGCGATTATCATCACCAACGACATAGACGAGCGCGCCGCCAGCACGCGGCGCAAACAGCGCCGTCGGCGGAACAATCACCCGCTTTGATGCCATTTGTTGCGGCGCGGCGCTAATGATTGCGGTGCCGATCAAACCTGAACGCAAGCGGGGATCGCGCGGCACAGCAATTTCAATTTCAAACGCGCCCGTGCCAGTCCCAGCGCGGCCACCTACTTCAATGACTTGGCCCTTAAACACTTGCGGGCCAAGCCCTTCAAATTGAACAGACGCAGGCACGCCGCGCGTGATACGCGCAACATCGCGGTCGCTCAGCGCAACACGGAGGACAAAGCCACCACTGGCTTCACCGATCACAACCACCGGGGTTCCCGCATTCACAACCTGCGATGGCTCCGCCGCGCGCGCGAGGATGATGCCGCTATTTGGCGCAACGATCTTTGCGGTGTCACTCGCGAAACGACGCGCGCGGACAGCCGCACGTGCCGCCTCAGCGGCAGCACGTGCGCTATCAACACGCGGCTGGGTGACCCAGCCATCTTTCAGCAACGTCGCCGAGCGTTTAAGCTCAGCCTCGGCCCGCACCGCTTCGGCATTGGCGGCGGAAAGATCAGCCTCAACCGATGTCGTATCAAGCACTGCGAGCAATTGCCCGCGCTGAACAACATCACCTTCCTGAACCAGTATTCGGACGATCCGACCAGTTGAGGTAAAACCAAGCGGGGTTTCGAGGCGGAGCGCGAGCGTCCCCGCGCCGCCAACGCTTTGCGCGGCGTCTGCAGACTGGACTTGGCCAAGCTGGACGCTGATTAACGGATCAGCCTTTGGCACAGTTGGCGCAGTCGTACAGCCTGACAATATCATCGCCACAAACGCTGCCAACAGCTGAAACCGCACAACCCGCCTCACATTGTAATCAGTGTTCACATTGTAACGCGGTGGCGGATACACGCAATACTAGTAGCAAATAAAAATGAGTTTTTTTGGCTTAGACCTTCAAATCCTTCGCAATCGCCTTTGTGGTCGCGCTCCCATAAGGCGGCATGAACCCGGCAAGCTTGGCGACATTCACCTTTGGCTGCTTATAAACGCTTTTGGCGTGGCTGAAGGTCTTGAAGCCCTCTACGCCGTGATATGCGCCCATCCCTGACGGGCCGACGCCGCCAAACGGAAGCTCCTCCATAGACACATGGAAGACAACATCGTTGACAGTCACCCCGCCCGAGATGGTGCGATCAAGCACTTGCCGTTCTTCGCTCGCGTCCTGACCGAAATAATAAAGGCCGAGCGGGCGATCATGCGCGTTGACATAGTCAATCGCCTCTTCAACCCGGTCATAGGTTTTGATCGGCAGGATTGGGCCGAAAATCTCTTCCTGCATCACCGTCATATCATCGGTTGGATTGCGGACGAGGTAGAGCGGCATCTTGTTGCGGTTTGAACTGCCAAAATCCTCACTCGCCGGGTTGATCTCAACCACATCAGCACCCTTCGCACGCGCATCATCAAGATAGCTGTTCAACCGGTCGCGGTGCCGCGCGTTAACAACCGAGGTATAGTCAGGGTTTTCAAGCAAAGTCGGATACATCACACTGACAGCATTTTTCATGCCCTCAACAACCATCGCTTCTTTATCTTTCGGCACCATCAGATAATCGGGCGCTAGGCAAATCTGCCCGGCATTGAGCATTTTACCAAGTGCAATCCGCTGGGTTGCCTGCGCGACATCCGCCGATTTGCCGATGATCGTTGGTGATTTACCGCCAAGCTCCAACGTAACCGGCGTCAGATTATCCGCCGCTGCATGAAGGATGTGCTTGCCGACACCCGTAGCGCCGGTGAACAGCAGATGATCAAACGGCAGCTTTGCAAAGGCTTGCCCAATATCAGGCCCGCCGCTGAAAAACACTGCCTCGCTCGCGTCGAAATATTTGGGGCCAAGCTCTTCAAAAAGCGCCGCGACCGTTGGCGTAAACTCTGATGATTTGACCATCACCCGGTTGCCCGCCGCAAATGCGCCCGCCATCGGTGCCATCGTCAATTGCACTGGAAAATTCCACGGCGCGATGATCCCAACAACGCCCTTGGGTTGATACTCAACCGTACCCCTCGCGCCGAGCAAGCCAAGCGGAAACATCAGCTTGCGACGTTCTGGCCGCATCCATTTTTCAAGCTGCTTAATCGTATGCTTGATCGGGTTGATCGAGCCAATAACGTCAGTAATCATTGATTGTTCGATGCTGCGGTGGCCAAAATCTTCGGACATCGCATTTGCAAAAGCCGCGCCGTGATCAACCATCATCGCGATCGCACGTTTCAATCGATCCTTGCGCGCCGCAATCGACACTGGAAGCTCTTGCGTGAATGCCGCGCGCTGCACATTGAGTGCTGCCAACATCGAATCTGCGGTCGCTGCCATAATTGCTATCCCTCTCATAATTTCTAGGAAGAGAGCATGACGTCGCTTTACGTGAAGGGCAACTTAGAAATTTGTTCCATCGTCGATGATCGCATCAAAGACGAGCGCCACCGCTTGTGTATTGGCGATGGTTGCGCTCGCGAAATTGAGCGTCGCACCGACAATATTGCCGGTGACCCCGTCGCCTTCACCGCCGTCATTTGAGTCATCGTCTTCGACAGTCGTTGCACTGTCGCAACTCCCTCCAGATCGCATCGAACCCGCAACATAGTTGAGCGTCGCGGGAAGCGCGTCGGTCGCTGTCACCGAGGATGCGGTGGCCGGTCCTGCGTTTGCGATGAGAATACAGTAGCGAACTACCGCGCCGGGTATGGCTTTCGGGTTGGTTGCCCCGCTTACGGGATCGCTAATCGGCGCACTGGTCTTCGTGACGGTGAGCGCAGCCCCTTCCACACTATAAGTCTGTTCATCGATGTTCCAGAAATTAGCCTGAGTTTCGGCCGCTGCCCCTGATCCGGGGCCACGGATCAATCCGTTCTGTGCGCCGATCAGACTGTTCGAGCTTTCGCGCGCGAAAACGCGCACTTGCCAGTTCGTCATATTAGTGGTGGCTGCAATTGTCGGGTTGGCGGCATCAGTGCCGTCATTGGCCCATAGCGCATCGCCCGCCACGGCATCGCCGTGAGTACCGTCATTGAAAAGCGTTATGCCTGATTGCACGAGTGTACCGCCACCATCGTAGATATTGGCGGTGATGGGATTTGTCGCGGCAGTGGGCGTCGCATCGACGATGGCCCGGATCATAATTGGTTGATTGGGTGCAATCGGCGTCGTTGGCGCGGTGATGTTGACGCCAAACCCTTGCGCGGTGTTGACGGTTGCCGAAACTACGCTCCATTCTACATCGTCGATATGGAACCAAGTGCGAAATTCTTCGATATGCGTGCTCATGATCGACAGCGTGATGGTCTGCCCCGCAAAAGGCGCGAGTGAAACGCTGCGCGTGAACCAAACCTCGCTTTCAGCAGTTTGCGTCATCCCCAGCGTGTGGGTACCACCCGTTGTCAGATCGAAATGGTCGTAGTGCCCATAGCCAGATGTTGAAGCAGAGATTTGATTGGGACCAAAATTCGGGCTGAACGGTACAGTTGCATAATTGCCATGCGTTGGGCCGACAACCTGCACCGTCGTTGTCCCGATCAGATCAACGCTCAGAAAATCAAACTGCTCACTGTCCCAGCCTTCAGGCCGCCAACGGATCGTGAAATTGCCTGGATTTGTTGCTGGAACGTTGATCGTCCGCGTAATCCTCCGACTTGTTGTCGACCCAGCGGTTTCGTTGGCTGAGCGCGCACCAATCAAATAGGAAAATGCACCGGTCAGCGGATCGCCGTTGGTCGATTTGGTAATCGGACTGGCACCCGCCCCGTCAGTCGTCACGGAAACCGTTTCGACCGGACGCACCTGCGCATCGAGTACGCCGGTACCCGTCGGCGAATCCCACCCGCTTGGCTGCGCGGTGCCACTTGATGATGCTTCGAAATTGCCGCCAATCCGGGGCTGCGGATTGGCCGACTTTGCGCCGTTGCCGATGCTGTCAAAATAGATCCAATATGTGACCGGCCCCGAATCCTCCAAAATGAATCTGATTTCTCCGCGATTATTGTTTGTGGCGTCGGTCGCGCTCGCAAAAATGGTGTCGCTAAACTCCTGCCGTGCCGCGAGTGTGCTATTCGGGCGAACAATGCGGAAAGAATTGAGGTCAAGCGTCCCCTGCGCGGCTAATGGCCCAGCAATAGCTGCAAAATCGACATCAACCCTGATCGTGCTGTTGATGCTGGCACCGGCGGGGACGTTGATCGCCGCCCGAAAATGCCAATCGGGCGCGGTTCCAACGGCATTCTGATCATACCAGATGGGGTTAGAGCGCAAATCGGCGCGCGCTGGGCTGTGCGCGGCCATCAGGCAAAACATGACAAAAAGCCATAATGATGAACGCAATTTCATGCGTGCCGTGATCCCGAACCAATGAATGCTGTTCATGATTAGGAAGATACGGCAGCAAAGCCGCGCGTTTTAGCAACCGTTTCGGATCAACCTCAGCGAAAGTTCTGCCAAATCCAAAGCGGAAACGCCGCAAGCGCCATCAGCGCGCCGAGCGGTAGACGGTCAGTTACCGTCATCGGCCTTCTTTGTAACGTGCGAAGCAAC
Organism: Sphingomonadales bacterium; assembly: GCA_043728175.1. Classification (GTDB taxonomy): domain Bacteria; phylum Pseudomonadota; class Alphaproteobacteria; order Sphingomonadales; family Sphingomonadaceae; genus Aquisediminimonas. Next base: position 7,720 of record JAYTMV010000356.1, on the reverse strand, counting down.
ACATAAAGCAGACCAACGCCGCTCCCCCCCAGCAACACCATTGGCAACGTTTGCCACCCGAGCCATGCGCCAATTGCACCAAGCAATTTGGGATCGCCCCCGCCCAGTCCGTCTCGCCCACGCACCCGCCTATACGCAAACGCAATCGCGGCAAGGCTGAGATAGCCGCCCATAGCACCCCAGATACGGTCGATCAAAGGCGGATCAATCCCGGCAAAACCAATGCCAAGCCCGATAATGAGCAACGGCAATGTCAGCTTATCAGGCAGCCAATAGTGCGCCGCATCAAGCGAGATGAGCGCAATCAGCATCCACCCAAAGACTGCCCCCGCCAGCCCGGCCCAACCCGGCGATATGCCAAGCGCGACACCGCCAACAAAAGCTGCGGCCACCTCAATCGCCAAATGCCGCCGATCAATCGCAGTGCCACAGTGGCGGCATTTGCCGCGCTGGAATGCTGCACTGATCATCGGGATGAGTTCGATCGCGCCCAAACTTCGCCCGCACGTATCGCAGGCGGAGCGCCCGGACATGACCGACTGCCCAAGCGGCCAGCGGATCACCAGCGCCGCAACAAAGCTACCGAAGAGGCTTCCAAGGATCGCGCCGCTGGTCGGCCACACCCACCAAGGCACGTCAGCAAGCGTCAGGGTTTGGCTTCCTGCGCGTCAACGCCCCAAATGTGCGTCGCCTCAATATAGCCAATTCGTCCGCGCACATCGAGCTTGCACCAGCCGCGCCGACAGTCGGACAGTTTGCCGACCACGCCGGGTTCGGCGCGCCAAATGATCCGCGCTTCGCTGTTCGGTGCCTCACGTAACGGGCGAATTTCGCCTCGCACGAGCCCTGCACGGTCAGTGCTGATCAGATTGGCCTGCATCCAGCCCTGAATCCCGTCTGGGTCTTCAATCTTGCGCCAATTGGGGTAAGTTTCGATCACTTTCACTGGCAGGTTCGGACGCTGATACAGCCAGCTTGCCGGAAACTGCCGCCCCGGCCCCGTCCTCATCTTGGCTTGGCCCGCCGAAATTGATGCCCAGTATGGCGGCTTGCTTTGCGCAAGCGCAGCACCACTCGCCATCAGAGAAAATCCAGTCATTATCATCAGAATTTTACGCAACATTACCATTACCCCACCCATAGATTATGATCCAATGCCACAAAGTTGCCGCAGGCTTCAAGCCATGCTTGCAGGAGCGCCGCGATCATCCTAGCAACGGCCAATGCCAAGCAGCCAAACCGACCCGCGCCCGACCCGCCCGACGCTCATCGTCACGACCGAACTGACTGATCATGTGATGGATCGGATGCGCGAACTCTTCAACGCACAGATTAATATGACAGGCACGGCGATGTCGCGCGCGGAGCTTGAACAAGCCGTGGCGACGGCCGATGTCCTCGCGCCGACGATCACTGATAGCATTGATACTGATTTGATCGCCAAGGCCGGGCCACAGCTTAAACTCATCGCCAATTTCGGTGTCGGGGTTGATCATATCGATTTGAAAGCGGCGCGCGAACGCGGCATCATTGTCACCAACACCCCCGGCGTTCTGACCGAAGACACCGCTGATATGACAATGGCGCTGATCCTCTCCGTCCCACGCCGATTGGGTGAGGGTGAAAAGCTGATCCGGCAGAATGAGTGGAGCGGGTGGAGGCCCAACGGGATGCTTGGCCACCGCGTCAATGGCAAGCTGCTGGGCATTATCGGCATGGGCCGGATTGGCCGTGCGGTGGCGGCGCGGGCAAAGGGCTTTGGGATTACGACGCTGTATCACAATCGCCACCGCCTGCCCGAAAGCGTAGAGGCTGAACTTAATGCAGCCTACGCACCTGATCTCGATACGCTGATCGCCAGTGCTGACATTATCTCGATTAACTGCCCGCATACTATTGAAACACACGGCCTGATTGATGCGCGGCGGATCGCGCTGATCAAGCCCGATGCCTATCTGATCAACACCGCGCGCGGCGAGATTGTTGATGAGGATGCACTCATCAAAGCACTGGAAAATGGCACGATTGGTGGGGCTGGCTTGGATGTTTACACCCACGAACCTGATGTTGATCCGCGTTTGCTCGCCCTCTCTAATGTCGTGCTGCTACCGCACATGGGATCAGCCACTTATGAAGGCCGCGAGGCGATGGGCGAAAAAGTCGTTGCCAACATCCGCGCCTGGGTCGATGGCCACCGCCCACCCGATCAAGTGCTTGAAGGCTGGGTTTAGCATTTGTCCACGCTTGATTGCTAACGCCGCTTTGATTAGCAGACATGCGAAACAATAGTCGGGGGTGAGTATGCGCGTTTTGATGGCAATTTTGGCGGCGGTGCTTCTAGCCTCGCCCGCACTCGCCCAGCCGATCATCGTTTCGGATAGCGGCGATACCGCGTGGATTTTGACATCATCAGCACTCGTTCTGTTGATGACTCTCCCAGGCTTAGCGCTATTTTACGGCGGCCTCGTCCGCGTGCGCAATGTGCTGTCGGTATTCATGCACTGCTTTGCGATCACAGCGGTGATCTCGCTGCTGTGGGCGGTGTGCGGCTATACATTGGTGTTTGGTGAGGGCGACCGCTGGCTCGGCGGCTTTGGCAATGCGATGCTGCGCGGCCTTGCTGATCTTCGCGTCGATACCACGCTGCCCGAAAGTGCATTCGTTCTGTTTCAAATGACCTTTGCGATCATCACCCCCGCGCTCGTGATCGGTGCGTTTGTTGAGCGCATAAAATTCGGCTGGGTCGTTGCCTTTTCGGCGCTGTGGAGCTTGCTCGTTTATGTGCCCGTCGCGCGCTGGGTGTGGGGCGGTGGTTGGCTGGCCGAACTTGGAACGCTTGATTTTGCGGGCGGGATTGTTGTCCACGCAACCGCTGGCGTGGCGGCGCTTGTCGTTGCCAAGCTGCTCGGCGAGCGGAAGGGCTTTAACAAAACGCTGCTCCCCCCGCACAGCCCCGCGCTCACCATGACGGGGGCTGGCTTGCTCTGGGTTGGCTGGTTCGGCTTTAATGGCGGATCGGCGCTTGCTGCAGGCGATGACGCTGCAACCGCGATCCTCAACACCCATCTTGCCGCCTGTTCGGCGGCGCTGATCTGGGCATTGGTCGAACGCCTCCGCGTTGGCAAATCAACCTCGGTCGGGATTGTAACCGGCGCGGTCGCTGGCCTCGCGACAATTACCCCCGCTGCTGGTTTTATCGGGCCGACGGGCGCAATAATACTCGGCGCTATTGGCAGCATCGCCTGTTTCTACGCAGTGCAGTTCGTCAAGCAAGGCCTAAAGATTGACGACTCGCTTGATGTATTCGCTGTTCACGGCGTCGGCGGGATATTGGGATCGCTGCTCTTCCCTATCCTCATTTTGCCAGCGCTTGGCGGCGGTGGATTTGAGGACGCGGGCGGGCTGACGCGCCAACTTGTTGCGCAATTGATCGGCGTCGGCGTCGCTGTACTCTGGTCAGGGATTGTTACACTGATTATCGGGTTCGGCTTATCCTACCTCATCCCGATGCGCGTTGATGAAGAGGCCGAGCATGACGGGCTAGACCTCTCCAGCCACGGCGAACGCGGCTGGGAATTGGATTAGACCCTCAATCGCCAGTGAGTATCCGGTCAACCAACTGCTTGACGGTTGGCACAAAGCCGTTTGAATAAAACGGGTCTTTCTTGAACCGGAATGCCGAATGCCCCGCGAACACCAGATTGTCTTCGGTCGATCCGCCGTGCGCCACATCCTGCAATGTCTTTTGAATGCAGAAACTACGCGGATCGGCGAGGTACCCGGTCGACCAATCATCATGATCCTTCCATGAGGAAAAGCCGCAGTGCGAGAGGCAGCCCATGCAGTCGGCCTGATCCTTGCGGATCATCTTGCGCTCTTCGGCAGTGACGAACACCACCGTGTTATCAGGCGTCTTCAAAGCATCGGTGTAGCCAAGCCCATACCATTCGCGCGCGCGCATCAGATCGCCCTTGGTCACCCAGAAATTGCGCCCTTTCACGCCAACATCAAGTTGGTGCGTATGATCGCCCGCCGCTTCCCCAGAAAAGGCAATCTGCCGCTCACTGCGGGCCTCCAGATTACGCAGGAAGGGATTGCGCACCGCACTTGAATAAAAGCCAGTGGGGGAAAAGCGGTGGAGGAGGATATCGCCCTCTTCAAGCGTCATCAGCCGGTCTTTCCACCCCTGCGGTATCGGGCTTTCCTGCGTCAGCAGTGGCCGCGTACCGAACTGGAATGCAACTTGGCCAAGCTCAGGATTGTCGATCCAATGCTCCCATTCCTTCAGGTTCCATACGCCGCCCGCCATCACGATAGGCACATTGTCAGCAATCCCGCCCTCACGCATCGTATCGCGCAGCGCCTTGACGCGCGGATATGGATCTTCGGGTTTCAGCGGATCTTCGGCATTGGAGAGGCCGTTATGCCCGCCTGCGAGCCACGGATCTTCATAGACTACTGCTGAAAGATAATCTGCCGCCTTTGAATAAGCGCGCTTCCACAGCGCACGAAAAGCCCGCGCTGAACTAATAATCGGCAGATAAGACACGCCGTGCCGCGCGGCAATTTCGGAGAGCTTATAGGGCATTCCCGCGCCGCAGGTTACGCCCGCAACCAAGCCTTTGGTCCGTTCCAGCACAGCCTCAAGGATTGGCTGCGCGCCGCCCATTTCCCACAGCACATTGATATTGATCGCGCCCTTGCCGCCGGCAATATCATAGGCGCGCTTGACCTGCTCAACCGCGCCGTCGATGGCGTAGCGGATGAGTTCCTGATGCCGTTCAGCCCGCGTCCGCGCAGCATAAACCTGCGGGATGATCTTGCCCGTTGGATCAAAACTGTCAGCATTGACCGCGCTCACCGTGCCAATCCCGCCTGCCGCCGCCCACGCGCCAGAGCTTGTATGATTGGTCGCCGACACGCCCTTGCCGCCCTCAATCAGTGGCCAAACTTCGCGGCCACAATAGGTAATCGGCTTCAATCCTGCAAACATACGCTGTCCTTAACGTGCCCCCGACAGCATCTATATAATGCGCCTTTCCAAAATTGCGCGGGCTTTTTTTGGAAGCCTTGTCAGATCGCATACAATGCGCGGTAGCGCGCGATCATCGCCGCTTCGTCGTAATCACGGACTGCTATGGCGCGGTTGGCGGAGCCAAGCGCCGCGCGCATATGACCATCGCTCACCAACCCAGAGAGTGCACCCGCCAACGCGGCTTCATCACTCACGGGCACGATCAACGATTGGTTCTGGGGCGCGACCATCGCTTTCACATCGCCAACATCAGTTGATACGACTGGCAAGCCTGCCGCCATCGCCTCAACCAGCGAGATCGGGAATTGCTCGCTGTCCGATGACAGCGCGAAGATATCGAAATGCCCGATATAGCGGTGCGGCTCTGCAAGGAAACCGGGCAGGAGGACGCGATCAAATATGCCAAGCCGCTGCGCCTCGGCAATGATGTTCGCGCGTTCCGGCCCTTCGCCAACAATGACGAGCTTCACATGCGGCGGCTGCGTCGCAACGGCGCGGACAAGGCGGCGAAGGTTTTTCACCCCGCGCAGGCCCGCAAGCGTGCCGACGATGACATCACCCGGTGCCCGCGCTAGACCGTGGATGCTGCCCTCCTCTGGCGCCACCGCATAGCGACCAACATCAATCCCATTGGAAATGCGGACAACGCGCTTTGTCGGCTGTTTCCAGATATCACGCGCGATACCCTCCAACTGCCGCGACGGCACAACAAGCCGTTCTGCCGCCGGCAACATCAGCCGCCGGAACCAGTTGCGTTGCCAGTCAAGCCCGTTCGCCTCATCAATGTTAAAGCCGTCCTCATGATGGATCAGGCGCGGCAATTTTCGAAGGCCTGCAAACATCCGCCGTGCGCCAACCGCATCCATGCTTCCCCAATTATAGCTGAGGACAAGGTCAAACTGCTGCATATACCGGCTCAGCCGATCATAACGCGCGGGCGAAGGCTTTCCGTACAGCGGTGGCGCCGCATCTCCGGGGAAAGAAACCCGCACACTAGTATCAATCGCATCGCGCGCACCAAGCGCGTCGGGCACTGCGCTCAGGATCACATGCTCCGCCGCGTCACCAAAGACATTCATTAGGCGCACCGCGCGCGCTTCCTTGCCACCAAGCGAAAAGGTTGAATGACAGTGGAGTATCTTCACGGGCGTCATTTCAAGCACCGAACTTCATATTGCATTTGCCCCGCCATCGCCCCCATATCGCGCGATGCCCACAATATCACAACCCGCCGCGTACCGGCCCGATCCCGCGATCACCGAAATTGCCGATTTTCTGGGCGATCCCGTTTCCGCCGCTGATTTTCCCGAGACGAAACTCCGTTTCCGAAATGATCGCTGGGCGGGCGCGGTTGGGCTTGGCGAATTAACCGACGTGGCGTGGCTTGCGCATTTCGGGCGGTTTGCCCCGCTTGAGGGCAATCTGCCGCAGCCGCTCGCGCTGCGTTACCACGGGCATCAATTCCGCAATTACAATCCCGACATTGGCGACGGGCGCGGCTTCCTCTTTGCGCAGATGCGAGATGGCGAGGGGCGCTTGCTCGATCTTGGCACCAAGGGCTCAGGGCAAACGCCCTACAGCCGCTTTGGTGACGGGCGGCTGACGCTCAAGGGTGCGGTGCGTGAAATCCTCGCGACCGAAATGCTTGAGGCACTCGGCGTCAACACCTCCAAAACCTTCTCGGTGATTGAAACGGGTGAGGCGCTTCACCGGGGCGATGAACCCTCCCCCACCCGCTCGGCGGTCTTGGTGCGCCTGAGCCACGGCCATATCCGCATCGGCAGTTTTCAAAGGCTCGCCGCGATTGGCGATGAGGCGGCGCTCAGGTGGCTGACCGACTATGCGCTTAAAATATATTACGGCGAACCCGGCGGCGATGATGCGCCCGCGCGGTTGCTCACCCATGTCGCCAAACGTGGTGCGGCGCTCGCGGCATCCTACATGGCGGCGGGCTTCGTCCACGGCGTGCTCAACAGCGACAATATCAACATCTCGGGTGAAAGCTTTGACTATGGCCCGTGGCGCTTCACGCCAACGTTCGACCCCAGCTTCACCGCCGCCTATTTTGACGAAGGCGGACTCTACGCGTTCGGGCGCCAAGCCGAGGCGATCCACTGGGACGTCGTTCAGCTTGGCAATGCGCTCACCTCCATCGCCGAAATCGACGCGCTGAATGAGGCCGTCGGCGCATTCGCCCCCGCCTATCAAAGCGCAATTGCCGACCGTTTCCTCTGGCGTTTGGGCGTCACCCCGATGGGCGAAGCGCAAGATTTGGAGTTGGTACGCACAATCACGATGGCGCTCAGCCAAGGCGAAGTGAGCATAGACCGCTTCTTCTTCGATTGGGCGGCAGGCGCGCGGCGCGGCCCCTCCCCCGCCGATGATGCTTACGCAGGCGAAAGCTTCGCCCCGTTCGTAAAAGCCATCGCCAACCACACCCTGGCCCGCGCGCTCACCCACCCCTATTGGCACGGCAAAGCCCCCTGCGCGCTGCACATCGAAGAGGTCGAAGCCATCTGGGCACCGATTGCAGAGGGCGACGATTGGGGGAGGCTGAGCGCGAAGGTGGCGGCGATCCGGGCAATGGGGGATGCGATGGGTTGAATTTGTATTGACATTGTAGATACAAAATGCAATATATTCGCCTATGACTCAGCAAAGCATTACGCTCGCGGAGACGAAGGG
>JAYTMV010000355.1:0-5145 GCA_043728175.1 Sphingomonadales bacterium | reverse complement strand
CCAACGCCGATAACACTAATCCGTGGCCGCAACTCATCCACTTCAGGCGGAAGAAATTCGATGCTCATGACGTCCATTCCCCTTCAAAAAATATGCGGGCGTACTTTGCCCTATTGACTCTTTGCACTATTCGATTCGCCGAATCACCTAAAAAGTTAACGACTCGCAACTTTTCTTGATTTTGTCATAAATTTGTCTGCGCCCCACAACATCTAGTAGCCTGATTGAAACGCTGTCATCAACCGCTTTATCACGCCGCCGCCAAAAACCGGGATGATCGGCGCTGGCGCTGGCAGGATCGCGCGCAGATCAATCGGGTCAGACGCGGCATAATGGATCAGGCCCGCAAGGGTAGCAAAACCTGATCCACTATGGGCTTCAGGTAGGCCGACCAGCCCTCTGGGCCGTCCAATTCGCACAGCACGGCCAAGCGCGCCCTGCATATAATCGGCAATGCCCTTAAGTTCCGCCCCACCCCCGGTCAGCACAACCTGACGCCCAATTGGCCCGGCAAAACCGAGTGCCTTGAGCGCCTTTGAAATTTCGCCCGTCAGATGTTCCAACCGCTGCCGGACGACCGCGATCAACTGTGCGCGCGTGATCCGTGTTGCTTCAGTCGCATCATCCTCGGCAGAAAGCGGTGCAACTTCAATCATGTCATGATTGTCGCGTGGCGACGCCGTTGCCGAACCATAGAAGCATTTCATCCGCTCGGCCTGATGCCGCCGCGTGCCGAATGCGCTGGCGATATCATCGGTAATGTCGGCCGCACCAAAGGGGATTGAGGTCAGCCCGACGAGCATCCCTCCCACAAATAGCGAAACATTGGTGACGCCCGCGCCAAGCTCGACAAGTGCCACGCCAAGTTCACGCTCCTCATCGGAAAGGCACGCCATACCCGTGGCAACGGGTGAGGCAATGATCGATTTGACCTCAAGATGCGCGCTGCGCACACACAAATCCAGATTGCGCACCGGCGATCCGTCGGCGGCGACAACATGAATATCGACGCCAAGCGTATCGGCGTGAAGCCCAAGCGGCTTCTTCACCCCCGTCAGCCCATCAAGCGTGTACAGCGTTGGCTGGGCATGAAGGATCATCCGTCCGTCAGGATCAAGCGTGCTTCGCCCCGCCGCGAGCAGTTCATCAATATCTTCCTGCTCGATCCGGTTACCGCCAAGCTCAACCTCAACGCTTGCAATATCGCTAACCAGACTGCCGCCCGAAAAGCTGACCCAGACATCCTCGATATTGGTGCCCGCGATGCGTTCGGCCTGTTCAACAGCCTCACGGATTGCCGATTCAGTCGCTGCCATGTCAGCAACATAGCCACGCTTGACCCCGCGACTTTCGCGCTGACCCGTGCCGAGCACTTGAATATCGCCGCCCGGCGTGCGCTCTGCGATCAGCGCAGAGACTTTCCAACTGCCAATATCAAGCGCAGTAATCAGTCGGTCATTCTTAGGCTGGGCCATTGGCTTCGTTCCCCTGTTCGGCTTTAGGCGTATCGGCAGCAATTGGTGACGTCGTTGCCACTGGCATATCAATCGTTTGTTGCTCACGCTTGATGCGCGCCACAAACTTTGTCGGATCGCGCATGTCAAAGCGCACGAAGCCGCGCCCGAGTAAACGGCGCACCCCGTCAATCCGGGCAAAACGGAGCAGCGCCGTGGCCGCCGCCGCATCACCTTCGGGAAGTGCTAACACCTCACCCGACTGAAACTGCAAATCCCACCGCCGATTGCCAATCCAACTCGCCGAGGCGAGCGTTGGCTTAAGCGCGGGCGCTTGATCCATGAGTTTATTCAGGCGAACCGCCTCAAGATTGGCGTCCTTCCCGATGAGCAGCGGCAGTTCAGGCGCGGGCTGATCCGGCTTCACTGGCTCAAGGATAATGCCTTCCTTATCAATCAAAGAAAGCTTCTGGTTATGCTGCCAGATTGCAGCAGGCTTGCGCTCAACAATATCAACCACCAGCGTATCGGGCAGACGCCGTGAGACCCGTGCGTCCTGTATCCAGCCGTAATTGAGCAATTGTTCGCGCACTTTATCAAGATCAACCAGCGGCATTGCCATGCTGTGTTGATCAAGCGCGATGGCATAAACCGTCAGCCGTTCCATCCGGTCAATCCCGGTCACTTCAACGCGTTTGACCTCAAAGCCGGCGCGGCCAATCGCCATGGCCGTTTCAGTGCCGATGTATTGCGGCACACCCGCGAGCGTCGCCCCAGCAATTGCAACCCCGCCAAAGGCAACGACCATCGCGCCCGTGACAAAGCGATCAACCGCGCGCTGATCGAACGGCATCACGCGCATAATTTTGTCCCAAGTCGAAACTTGCTTGACCGCTGGTTTACGCGCCTTGCCCTTAATTGCGGCGCGTTTGCGCGGGGAAGCACCGCGTTTGATTGTCGAACCGCTCATTGCAACGCTTCCTTCACCAGTTGATCGACTAGATCTTCATACGAAATACCGACATAGTTCGCTTGTTCGGGCACAAGGCTGAGCGGTGTCATCCCCGGTTGGGTATTGACCTCAAGCAGATAAATCCCGGCGAGGCCTTGGCTGTCATCCCAGCGAAAATCAGAGCGTGACGCGCCTTTGCAGCCAAGCAGGCGGTGCGCCTTCAAAGCGTAAGCCAGCATCGCCTGATAGACTTCGGGTTCCATTACCGCTGGGCAAATGTGGATCGTTTTGCCCTCTGTGTACTTTGCTTCATAATCATAAAAGCCAGTGCTCGTCTGAAGCTCGGTCACCGCAAGCGCACGGTCACCAAGCACCGCGACGGTTAGCTCTTTGCCCTTGATGAAAGGCTCGGCAAGCAGTTGATCAAATTCCTGCCACGGCCCCGGCACATCACGGCCAATCGGGTTGCCGTAATTGCCTTCATCAGTGACAATCGCAACGCCAACCGACGAACCTTCATTGACAGGTTTTAGCACATAAGGGCGCGGCAACGGATCGCGCTCAAACAGCGTCTTGCTCTCGACAATATGCCCGCCAGGCATTGGAATGCCGAACGGGATGAGTGCTGATTTGGTGAGCTGCTTATCAATCGCAATTACTGATGTGGCGAGGCCCGAATGAGTGTATTTCAGCCCCATCAAATCCATCATGCCCTGCACCGAGCCATCCTCACCCGGTGTGCCGTGAAGCGCATTGAACACGACGTCAGGCTTCGCCTCAGCCAATTTAGCCGCAACATCGCGCCCCATATCAATCCGCGTCACGCGGTAGCACTTACGCGCAAGCGCATCAGCAACACCGTGGCCACTCATCAGCGAGACCTCTCGCTCGGCTGACCAGCCGCCCATAAGGACGGCAACATGGATTGGATGATCAGTCATAAACTCGTCCCTACGCGCTGAATTTCCCACTCAAGCGTCACGCCTGAATGCGCGAGGACGCGGCGGCGCACTTCTTCGCCCAGTGCCTCAATATCAGTGCTCGTTGCGCCGCCGAGGTTGAGGAGGAAATTGCAATGCTTTTCCGAAACCTGCGCAGCCCCAATCGTCAGCCCGCGACAGCCCGCTTCGTCAACCAGTGCCCAAGCTTTGTGGCCATCAGGATTTTTGAAGGTTGATCCGCCCGTTTTTGAGCGGAGCGGCTGCGATGCTTCGCGTTCAGCAGCAATGCGATCCATCTCGGCGCCGATCACTGCAGGATCGCCGGATGTGCCAACAAAAGTCGCCGCGACAACAATCGCCTCGCGTGGCAGCATAGAGTGGCGATACGAGTAGCCCATGTCACGCGGTAGTAACGTCCGCGCTTCGCCTGAGCGGAGGATGACTTCGGCGCTAACGAAGATATCATTCACTTCGCGGCCGTAAGCGCCGCCGTTCATCTTGACAAAACCACCAACGGTGCCGGGTATTCCGCGCAGGAATTCAAGGCCCGCAACGCCGCCGTCACGCGCGGCACTTGATACCGAAATTCCCGAAGCACCGCCGCCGCAAGTGAGCGTCATTCCTTCAACCGACACTTTGCCAAATGCTTTGCCAAGCCGGACGGTTACGCCCGACATCCCTCCGTCACGGACGATGAGGTTTGAGCCAAGCCCAAGCGGCCAGACCGAGATTGCCGGATCAAGATCGCGCAGGAATGACTGGAGGTCTTGAACATCCTTGGGTTCAAATAGCCACTGCGCCGCACCGCCCGATTTGAACCAGACAAGTGGCGCAAGGGGTGCATTAGGGGTGAGTTTCCCCGCCACCCTTGGCATATCGAGAAGTGCGCTCATCCCCGCACCCCCGATATCGCGTCCGCAAGGCCAGCCGCCCACTTCGTGATATCGCCAGCACCAAGGCAAACGACCATATCGTCGGGTCGAATAACGCTGGCTAACGTTTGCGCCAAATCAGCAGCGCCGCCAATTTCACTCACCGAACGGTGCCCGCGCCGCTTGATCTTGCCGACCAGCGCCTCGGCACTCACGCCTTCAAGAGGCACTTCGCCTGCGGCATAAACGGGCGCGATATAGACAATATCAGCATCGTTGAACGCGAGCGCAAACTCATCCATCAGCGCGCCGAGCCGCGAATATCGGTGCGGCTGACAGACAGCGATCACGCGGCCTTTCACGCCCTCACGAGCGGCAGCCAACACCGCACGAATTTCAACTGGATGATGGCCGTAATCGTCGATGATCGTTACGCCGTCTACTTCGCCAACCTTGGTGAAGCGCCGCTTGACCCCGCCAAAGCCTGCAAAACCCTTGGCAATCCGCGCGTCATCAACATTCATTTCAAGCGCAACTGCAATCGCGGCAAGCGCGTTCTGTACATTGTGCCGCCCCGGCATTGGCAGCCAGACGTCTTCGATCACGCGTGCAGACCCGTCGCGCGCGCGCACTGATACGTCAAAGCGATTGCCACCCGGAACCGGCGTTACATTGTCGCCGCGCACATCGGCTTGCGCGCTGAAACCGTAAGTGACGACCTTACGGTCACGAATACGTGGCAGGATCGCCTGAACTTCGGGATGATCAAGACAGAGGATTGCAGCGCCGTAGAAGGGCACATTTTCGATGAATTCGACATAGGCATCCTTGGCCGCGTCGAAACTGCCATAATGATCGAGATGTTCGGGATCGATATTGGTGACAATCGCAATCGTGCCGTCAAGCTTTAGGAAGCTGCCATCGCT
>JAYTMV010000354.1:0-4430 GCA_043728175.1 Sphingomonadales bacterium | reverse complement strand
ATATGCGCTATCGTCGTGTTTACTTTGCTCCGCCGTTTCGTGCGGACATCAATTGCGATATCGCATTCGCTATCAAGCCGCATTGAGCGATTGTTGAGATTGGATGAACCGACGCGCAAAACGGTGTCATCAGCTATCAAAATCTTGGCATGAACATATATTGGCGCGCCCGCCTTTGTCACTGGATGATAAATACGGAGTCTATCCTGATGATCATGGATTTTAAGCGCACGAAAAAGGCGCGCGCGCGCCGTATCCATTGCGATTGGTTCAAGCCAGCCATCGGCTGTAAACGGATTGATAATGATAATTTCAGGGCCATTTTCCTCCTCAAGCCGCTTGAGCATCGCCTCGGCAATTTTACGTGAACAGAAATACTGGCTTTCAATATAAATAGTGCTTTTTGCGCGAGCAATCTGATCAAGGTATAGGGCTTCGATCCCGTGGTGCGCGGGACGGTCTGGCATTTCAGGAAGCGTTGTCGTGATCGTTACCGCGACATTATTAAACTGTTTTTCTAGCGCCTCAGGCCAGCAATCGCCGCCATCCTTTACCTTTGGTAATTTTTCACCCGTAGCCCGTTTCCACCGTTCCAACGCCAATAGTGCCAGCGTTTTTGCGGCCTCACCCTGAAGCGCGGTTGAAGCATCGTGCCACGGGGGGTAAGCCTTGCCGCTGGGAAGTGTGCGCGCAGGCATGTCATCATCATGCGCGCGCGTATCCCAACGCGCCGATGTCACGTCTATCCCGCCGCAAAAGGCAAAAGCCTCATCAATGATGATCATCTTTTGATGATGCGATCCGCCCGTGGGATGATAGGCATCAAGCTTTGTATGAATTCGTGGGTGCTGCATCCACTTGAGGATAGTGAGCGGCGTGATCCCGCGAAAGATTGAGGTCATCGCCCCGATATCCCAACGCAGAAGATAGACCTCCAATTTGGGATTTTTCTCGACAAGTGCGTAAATAAATTCGCCGACAAGGCGTGGGCCGTCCACACCTTCTGCAGGGTCACCTAGCGCGATCCGCGCATCAAAATCCCAGCCGACGAGCATAATACGCTTTCTCGCATTCGCCATGGCAGCGCGCGCGTGACGGAAATAATCATCGGCATCAATGATCACTGAGACATAATCAGCCATTGCGATAGGGGCAGGCTCAGTATCGGAAACACGCTTCTCTTGGTTTGGATCAGCCATAACTCACCATCAATATTTACCGTGCGTACCGTGCCGGGAACATTACGCAAAGATAATCGTTGTGCTGATATCCTTCATGCCTCTTGCATGGCGGTCGAATTCGAAAATTTCACGATTTTGCCGATTTTTTCGTCAGTTTGTGAATCGATAAAAGATGGTGGCGGGTCATTTTCAACCTGTTTGAACTTGGGACAGAGCCCGTCATCATTTTTTTATCATCGCGCTTCCGCCTCCCCCTTGCTGCAATAATAATTGACCCCGCGCATGGGTGTGCGCGGGGTCGGGAGGCTACCCATTATCGGCCTTGTCGGGGTGGAGAGGTTAACCAAGCCGATAACAAAGACAAAACACCCAACCCTAATTATTGTTCCAGCCGCAGTTTAAACGAACGGACGCGGCGCTCCTGGTTCATGATCATAATGAGCGAAATTCCGCGCAGCTTCCATATCGGGCACACAAATATCGCTCAGCGTCCACTCAATGATTTTTGACCGCCTGAGCGATTGCAACGTTCGGTTGGCATGAACAATCGAAAGCCCCAGCGTATCGGCAATCTGGGTTTGTGTAATTGAGATGTCGAGTTTGTTTTTCTTGACAATTCCAGTCTCGACGCCCCTGGTAACCAAGAAAAGCGCCAAATATGCGATACGTTCACGTGCGGTGCGGCGGCCAATTGACACGAGATGCTCGTCCAGTGCTGCCTCTTCCTTGGCGGCAAGCCAAGTGAGATCATAACCCAGTTTGGGCTGTTCGCGGAACAGTTCAATAATCCGGTCACGCGAAAAGACACACAGTGTGGCCTCACCAAGCGCCTCAACCCCGTGCATGAGCGGATCATCCATCGCCCCCTGCACCCCGATAAAATCGCCGGGAAAAACATAATTGACAATTTGACGGCGGCCATCCTCAAGGATTTTGAAGCGAAACAATATGCCTTCAAGGACAGTATAAAGATGTGGGCTGATCGAACCTTGTACCAGCACCTGTGTGCCCTTGCTGACTGACATCTCTCCCTGCTTGAAATCCTGCATGAATTTGATCTGATTTGCGTCAAGCGGCCGCAAACCTTCACACGAAAGCAACGGACACTGTGAACATAATATGCGTATTGCCGGAGTCGGAGTGGCCATATTTGTTCCTATATCAAATGATAATGCGACAATTTTAATCGCCCCCTATGGCGTCGGCGCAGTCGGAATTGACTGCGACGGGAGGCCAATTTGGAACGTTACAGCTTAAACGGTTACCGAATCCTCGTTGCCGAGGATAGCGCATTGATTGCGCTTGATATCGAAATCAGCCTTAGCGAATTGGGCGCAAGCGTATTTGTGGTCGCTGATCAGGCATCTGCCTTACACCTGTTATTGGAGAAGCGCTTTGATTTTGCTGTGGTTGATCTCGATCTCAATGGCACTCCGAGTAAACTTCTGACACAAGAATTGGTTGCAGAAAAATGCCCTTTTGTGATTTTAAGCGGATCAAGCCAAGCCCATGCTGAAAGCGTGTTTGGCAAAGTGGATTTCTTGTCAAAACCCTTCGATATGTTTGCGCTTGCGGATTTAATCATTCTTCGGGCAGAACAGCCGATGATATCACCACGAGATGAGCAGCAGCACTTAATCTGACAAATTATATGGTGTGCGTCTGAAAATTAGGGAACCATTCTCAACGATATGCGTTATCGTTGGGGATTGTTTTGGGTCAGGGAGAGTAATAAATGTCAGTTGCGCAGATGGTTGGGTCACACCTTCCCTATCTTCGTCGTTATGCGCGTGCGCTCACTGGGTCTCAATCAAGTGGTGATGCCTTTGTGCGGGCAACGCTTGAAGCCGCAATCGCAGATAAATCGCTGCATGCGCAAATCAGCATGGGTCGTCAACATCTTTATGCCGTTTTCAACCGCATCTGGTCTGGCGCGCATGAAGAACCTGTGCCGCCAAGCTCATTTGAAAGTGCGCATGAACTAGCGGCACAAGCACGGCTTTCCAAAATGACTCCGCTTGCACGGCAGGCATTGCTGCTTACCACGCTTGAGGATTTTTCGCCTGACGATGCCGCAATTGTCATGGGGATTGATGCAGCAAAAGTAAGCGCGCTTGCCCAATCAGCGATGGATGAGATTGCCGCAGAGTCAGCGACAGATGTTCTGATTATCGAGGATGAGCCGCTGATTTCGATGCAACTTGAGGGCTTGGTTGAAGATCTTGGCCATACCGTTTTCGGAACGGCATCGACGCGAACTCAAGCTCTAGCGCTTGTCGCCGAGCGCAGGCCAGGGCTAGTGCTCGCTGATATTCAGCTCGCCGACGGCAGCTCAGGAATTGATGCGGTGAATGATATTCTTGAGCAGTTTACCGTCCCAGTCATTTTCATCACTGCCTTTCCGGAAAAGCTGTTAACCGGTGACCGACCCGAGCCAACCTATCTTGTCACAAAGCCGTTTCAGGATGCAACGGTACAGGCGGCAATTAGTCAGGCAATGTTCTTCGCCTCAAGCCAGCCGCTTTGAAAATTTAGCGATTCTGAGATAGTGTAAAGCCGCTCTGCTTTCGGACAGAGATGATAATTTCGCAGCGAACGCCTTCGTCAAGGAAATCAAGCGCCACCTTTGAATTTAATTCATAAGAAATGATTTTTTCGATCAGATTTGTACCAAAGCCTGATTTTTGGGGCTTGGTAACTTTTGGGCCTTGCGTTTCTTGCCAGATGATTTTGACTTTATCCAAAGCCTCACGCGCCCAAGTGATTGACACTCTTCCGTTTGGAACACTGAGCGCGCCGTACTTGGCCGCATTGGTGGCAAGCTCATGAATGGCAAGTCCGAGTGAGAGCGCATCATTGGGGGCAAGCACAACATCTGGGCCAGTAATATCAAGCCGACTGTCCTCAAATGCAAAATAAGGTGCCATCTCTGCGTCAATCACCGCGCGTAATGGGGTAGCCGCCCACTGCGAGTTTGTGAGAATATCATGTGTTGCCGAAATCGCCCGCACTCGCCCGGTAAGTGCCTCTGCATAGTTATCGATATCAGTGGCACCCCGCTTCGTGAGCGAAATGATTGAGATAACGTTGGCAAGCGTATTTTTGACACGGTGATTAAGCTCACGCGTTAGCGTTGAGCGGATTGCAACCTGTTCGGCCTGAATGGCAAACGCGCGCCGATCTTCTTCAGCGCGCGAAATGACAAGGCGGGTCAACAGGAGTAAGAGTATGGCAACTGCCAAGCCGGCC
>JAYTMV010000353.1:0-13478 GCA_043728175.1 Sphingomonadales bacterium | reverse complement strand
ACTGATTGACCGAGCTGCTCTTGATCAGCGGCAAAACTTGCGCCAAGTTCAGCAAGTGCGCGGAAGGCAAAGACATCATACCAGCTTGCCACCGCGCGTAGCCCGATTTCATCGACGGTGGC
Source organism: Sphingomonadales bacterium (assembly GCA_043728175.1). Taxonomy (GTDB): domain Bacteria; phylum Pseudomonadota; class Alphaproteobacteria; order Sphingomonadales; family Sphingomonadaceae; genus Aquisediminimonas. The sequence continues at coordinate 13,356 of JAYTMV010000353.1, read as the reverse complement.
ATCGACGCGTGCTGCGGCGGCGTTGATCCGCGCCTTGGCGGCTGACGTGCGCAGCGCGCTCGCACCGAAATCAAACAGTGGCTGCTGGATTGACGCAATCGCATCAGTGCGCTGTTTGCGGCGGGATCGTTCGATGATGTTATTGGGATCACTTGAGAAATCACGCGCCAGAGTCCGCGCACTGCTAAACGATACATCGCCCGATGGCAGTTGTGCTGCACGGGCAAGATCGCGCGCTGCGTCAGCTTCGTCTGCGCCGGCTTTGGCCTCGCTGATTGCTGGGTGGCGTTCAAGCGCGGCAGCCATAAGCGCTCGGAATGTCTCAACCGCCGCCGTTTCGCGCTCAACCGCGATGATGGGATCAGTATCAAGGTCAATTGCCATTGGATCGCCACTCGGGCGCGGCAGGCTCGCCTTGGGTGGCACCGCCTGTGCCAGCAGCGCAACCGACATCATCAGGGCTTCAATCATAATATTAGGGCTAGGCTCGCTCGCATCGCGCTCTTTGGTGCCGATTTTGAAGCGGAGTCAAGGAAGCCCGTCCCAAGGTGACCCAACTTCGCACATTATCCCCAGAAATCGGCAGATAGCGGGGTTGTAATAATTTCTTAACCATGCTGTCATGAACAATAATTAGTGGATTAACGGGGTTACCAATCAATCGAGCAAACGCGCCGCGCCGGGCTACCAATGGCAGTCTTAGGCGCTGATTACTGCTCAGAAATTATATTTTCAGGCTTAGAGGAATGAGACATGACGACCAATTATTTTGTACTTTCAGGCGGAAACTTCAGCCAAGATTGGTCGAACACCGGCCTTATCACGGTCGACGATAATTGGGACGGCGTTCCGAGCATCGTGGGCTATCGCGGAGATGATGTTACTTCGGCCACTGGCGTTGATCCACGCACGCTGACCGCCAATGTTGTCGCTCAAGTCATTGATGTAATTGCAAATGCAAATGCAACCAATACGACTGGCGGGATCATAGAGGTTGGCGGCGCTAACCCGACGATTGCCTTTCAGGGTTCGGGCACTGCGGACGCGCCGTATCTGGTGCTCTTTCTCGACTCGCGTGGTCGTCAGGATATTGATCTGAGCCTGAATCTGCGCGATCTTGATGCCAGTGCCGATAACGCTACCCAGCAGGTCGCGATCCAATACCGGATCAGCGGCACGAGCAGTTGGACGAATATCTTCTATGTCCCAGACGCAACGACTGCGGGTTCTGCGACGCAGGTTACCCCAGTTTCGGTGCGTCTTCCTGCCGAAGCCAATAATCAGGCGACGCTTGAAATCCGCGTAATTACGACCAACGCGGCGGGGAATGATGAGTTGGTCGGCATTGATGATATCGTCGTCGCGAGCCAGCCGCAGGTGGTTGTCAATCCCGGCGTCCTCTCAATCGCAGACGCGACCGTTCTTGAGGGTAATGCCGGCAGCACTCCGATCAGCTTCGTCGTCAGCCGTACTGGCGGCAGCGCAGGCGCGGTAAGCGCAAGCTACACTGTAAACTTCCTACCACCCGGCGCTGACGCAAGCGATTTTGCAGCGGGATCGATGTTTTCAGGCACTGTAAACTTCGCGGACGGCGAAGCCAGCCAAACGATCATCTTCAACGTTGCTGGCGATACAATTGTTGAGGGCGATGAGAGCTTCACCGTATTGCTGACGAACCCAACCGGCGGCGCGACCATCGGTGACGGCGTTGCAAGCGGCACGATCACCAATGATGATGCAGCCCCCGTTGGCCCCGCCAACATCTTCATCAACGAAATCCATTATGACAACAGCGGTGCTGATGCCAACGAAGCGATTGAGGTCGCGGGCACTGCGGGGCTTGATCTCACGGGGTATCGGCTCGTGCTTTATAATGGCTCAAACACACCGGGTGCGGCGGTGGTCTATGCTACGATCAACCTGAGCGGCGTTATCGACGACGAAGGCCAGGGCTTTGGCGCAGTATCGTTCGCAGCGGTTGGCCTGCAAAACGGCGTTGCAGACGGGATCGCGCTGATCGCGCCAAATGGTTCGGTTGTTCAGTTGCTCTCCTATGAAGGCGTGTTCACAGCGGCGGCGGGCACACCTGCTGGCGGGCTGACGAGTACTGATATTGGCGTTTCGGAAGACGGCACGGGTGCGGCAACCAGCTCGCTCCAAGTGACTGGCACAGGCGGCGGCGCGGCTGACTTTACGTTCCAGCCAAGCGCGCCCGCGAGCTTTGGTCGCCTCAATGACGGCCAGATTTTCATTGGGCCAAACGGCACAGGTCAAGTCTCAATTGGTGATGCAAGCGTTATCGAGGGCGATAGCGGCGTTCAGCAAATCATCTTTACCGTGCGCCGTGGCGGCGGTTCTGGCCAAACGGCCAGCGTTGATTTCGCGATCAACTTTGATGGCACGGCGACCACTGACGATTTCGCGGCTGGCCTAATCACGGCTGGCACCGTTACATTTGGTGTCGGCGAAAGCGTGAAGCAGATCGTCATCGGTGTGAACGGCGATACGCTGCCTGAGGGTAATGAAACCTTCAGCGTTGCGCTCTCAAACCCGGTCGGCAATATCATCGTCACTGATGGCAATGCCACGGGCACGATCACCAATGATGATCCAATCGCACTTGCGATTTTCCAGATTCAGGGCGAAAGCCACCGCTCAAACGTCGCTGGCCAGACGGTGATTACGAACGGCATCGTCACGGCGGTCGATACCAACGGCTTCTATATCCAAGATGCAACGGGTGATGCAAACGCCCGCACATCGGACGGTATTTTTGTTCTAACCACAACGGTTCCTGCCGTTGCAGTGGGCGATGCCGTCACCGTGCGTGGCCGCGTTGACGAATTCCTACCCGGCAATAACCCAGATAATCTGACGACGACGCAAATCACCTCGCAAGCGATCATGATCAATTCGAGCGGCAATGCGCTGCCCGCCGCGACGTTGATTGGTACGGGTGGCGTTCTGCCGCCGAGTACGGTGTTTGAGGATGATGGCTTCACCAGCTTTGATCCGCTGACCGATGCCGCTGATTTCTACGAATCACTTGAAGGGATGCGCGTCACGATTGATGCGCCGCTCGTCACCAGCGGCACCAACAGCTTTGGCGAAACGCAGGTTGTCGCATCGGGCGGCGTTGGCGCAACGGGCGTTAACGCGCGCGGCGGCATTACGGTTGGCAGTGACAGCCGCGATTTCAATCCTGAGCGTATCCAAATTGACGATGACTCAGGGATTTTTGCTGGTTTCGTTCCCAACTTTGGTCAAGGTGATCGCCTCAGCAGCGTGACGGGAATCGTCAATTATAACTTCAGCAATTATGAAGTGCTGGTAACCGAGGCCGTAACTGTGAGTTTCGACGCGCCAGCGCCAACGCGTGAAGTTGCCGGAATCACGGGCACCGCCGATCGTCTGTCAATTGCGACCTACAATCTGGAAAATATTGACCCAACTGACAATCTCAACAGCGATAAGTTCAACATTCTCGCGCGTGATATCGTCCTCAATCTGCGCGCGCCCGATATTTTGGGTGTTCAGGAAATTCAGGATGCTGACGGCGCTGGCACAGGTTCCAATCTGTCGGGTACAGTAACAGCGAACCTTCTGATTTCGGCAATCCGTGCGGCGGGTGGCCCCAACTATGCCTATGTTGAGGTTGCACCAACTACGCCAAATTCAACTGGCGGCGAACCTAACGGCAATATCCGCAACGGATTCTTCTACAATGTTGACCGGGTCAGCTACATCGCGAATAGCGCTGTTGCCGTGCCGGGTTCAGCATTTAACGGTAGCCGCCAGCCGCTTGCTGCACAGTTTGTGTTCAACGACCAAATTATCACTGCGATTTCAGTACACTCAACCTCGCGTGGCGGCAGCGATCCGCTGTTCGGCGCGACGCAACCCCCCGCTGATGCAGGCGATGGCGCACGCACAGCACAGGCGACTGCGCTCCGTGCGTATATTGACGGACTGCTTGGTGCTGATCCATCCGCGAACATCGCGGTGCTGGGTGATTTCAACGGCTTCACCTTTGAAAATGCTATCCAAGCGCTTGAGGCTGGCGGCGCGCTGACAGACCTCAACCGATTGCTTGCACCAGAAGAGCGGTACAGCTTTGTGTTTGAGGGCAACGCGCAAGCGCTTGATCATATCCTCGTCACCGCAGGGCTTGCGGCGAATGCGCAATATGATGCGATCCACATCAATTCCGAACAGGCCGATACGGCGGCACGCGGCACTGATCACGATCCGCAACTGGCGACCTTCCTAATCGCGCGGCCAGATCAGCCGCCGGTTGCTGTGGCAGATGCAGTGGCAATCAATGAAGATGCAACAACGGCTAACCTCACCGCACTCTTGCTCGGCAATGATAGCGATCCGAACGCAGGTGATACCATCCGTATCACGGCAGTTGATGATAGCGCGACGCTTGGCTCGCTGATATTCGATCCAGTTACGCAGACGCTACGTTATGTCGCCGATGATCCAAGCTTTGACGCAATCGCGCCGGGAGCAAGCGTCACCGATACATTTAGCTACACGATCACGGATTCGAGCGGCCTTACGAGCACTGCGACCGTCACCGTTACAGTAACTGGTATCGCCGATGGTATTATCCGTAGCGGTACGTCAGCCAATGATACGCTGAACGGCACCAGTGATGAGGATCAACTGTTCGGCTTGCTTGGCAATGACACGCTGAACGGGCTGGCCGCGAATGATCAGCTCTTTGGCGGATCGGGTAACGACCGCCTGTTCGGCGGCGACGGAGCCGACGGCCTGTTCGGTGGGCTTGGCACTGATTTGCTTGAGGGCGGCAATGGCAATGACCGGATTGTTGGCGAAGGCGGCACTGATACGCTGACTGGCGGCGCAGGCGCAGATATTTTCGTCTTCAGCAGCGCCAGTGGCCGCGATACGATCACTGATTTTGATACAGTGCTTGATCGTATCCTGCTTGAAAACGGTATAAACGTTCAGAGTTCCACCGTGTCAGACGTAAACCGTGACGGTCGCGCTGATCTCACGCTTAATTTCTCAAGCGGTAATTCAGTGGCGTTGCTCGGGGTGAGCGATATCAACCTTGTCAATATTGACCGGGTTGGGGTTACGCCAAGCTTTGTTGCGATTGAGCGGGGCGGCGATCTCTTCAACGCTCATTTCGCAATCGCCTGATCTGAATAAGTGTAATGACCGGGATGTGCAGCGCATCCCGGTCTGGTAATTTATCGCGCTTCTCAAGTGGATAGAAGCTGCTAGTCTTGCGTAACCAACGTCGGCCTCGACTCGTAATGAAGGCCGTGCCTGAGAGGGCCGCATTATTAACAATGCCTGATAAGGGGGATACCAATGGCTGTTTCTGATCATGTTGATCTCAACACATTTGTCGAAGGCGTAAAAAAGCGTAATCCTGGTCAACCTGAGTTTGTTCAAGCGGTGCAAGAGGTTGCCGAGGATATTTATGACTTTATGGAGGATAAGGAAGCCTATCATAAGGCGCAGATTCTCCGCCGGATTGCCGAGCCTGACCGGGTGATTTCATTTCGCGTGTGTTGGCAGGATGATGATGGCAATGTCCGGGTGCAGCGCGGCTGGCGGATTCAGAATAATAACTCAATTGGCCCGTATAAGGGCGGCATCCGCTTCCACCCCTCGGTCACTGAAAGTGTCCTCAAATTCCTCGCCTTTGAACAGACGTTTAAGAACGCACTTACCGGGCTGCCGATGGGCGGCGGCAAGGGTGGGTCAAACTTCAATCCCAAGGGCAAGAGCGATAATGAAGTGATGCGCTTCTGCCAGTCGTTTATGATTGAGCTTTACCGTCACATCGGTGCGGATATTGATGTGCCCGCAGGCGATATCGGTGTTGGTGGGCGCGAAATTGGCTATATGTTTGGTCAGTATAAGCGGATCACCAATGAATTTACCGGCGTGCTGACGGGTAAAGGCCTTGAATATGGCGGCTCATTGATCCGCACAGAAGCCACCGGGTACGGCGCGACCTACTTCCTCCAGAACATGCTTGCGACCAAGGGCAATTCGCTTGAGGGCAAGACGGTGGTGATTTCAGGCTCGGGCAATGTCGCGACACACGCGGCGGAAAAGGTAACGCAGCTTGGCGGGAAGGTCGTTACCCTGTCAGATAGCGCCGGATTTATTCACGATCCTGACGGGCTGACACAGGAAAAGATCAACTGGATCAAGGATCTCAAAAACAAACGACGCGGGCGGATTGAGGAATATGTGAAGGAGTTTAAGGGCGCGAGCTTCACCGCTGGCAAAACCCCTTGGGGCGTAACCTGCGATGTTGCGCTTCCTTGTGCGACGCAGAATGAGTTGCTTGGTGCTGATGCTGAAATGCTGATTAAAAATGGCTGCATGGCTGTGTCCGAAGGCGCGAATATGCCGACTGACCTTGCAGGCGTTCATGTCTTCAAAAAAGCCAAAATTCTGTTCGCGCCGGGCAAGGCGGCCAACGCGGGCGGGGTTGCGGTTTCCGGCCTTGAAATGAGCCAAAATTCGGCGCGCATTTCTTGGAAAGAGGATGAACTGCAAAAACTACTGCTCGACATCATGGCGGGCATTCACACCCGTTGTGTCGAATATGGCACTGATAAGGATGGCCATACCGATTATGTAAAGGGCGCAAATATCGCAGGCTTCAAAAAAGTGGCTGATGCGATGCTGGCTTACGGGGTGGTGTAATGAAATGCGGCGCGTGATGGTCATCACGCGCCTAACATGCGGGAGTTGGTAAAAAGAACATAGTCGGTCGCATCCATGAATTTTGATTGGAAGGCAAAGCTATGATTAACCGTCAGTTCTTTTTCGAACACGTGCGTGCGACATTGTTTACGGGCAAACTCAATCAAGCACAGGTTGAGGGGCTGACCTTTATCTTGAATGTTTGGGAGGCTAGCCATTCCGCAAAAGATGATCGCTGGTTGGCTTACGCGCTTGGCACAGCGTTCCACGAAACGAGCTTTACGATGCAACCGATCAATGAATTCGGTGGTAACGGCTACTTCACGAAAATGTATGATGTGAGGAGTATACTCCCCAAGCGACGGGCACTGGCGAAAGCCAACGGCAATATCCACCCAGGCGATGGCCCGCTGTTTCACGGACGCGGCTATGTTCAGCTAACCTGGCGCAGTAATTATGACCGGATGGGCAAAATATTTAGTGTTGATCTGACGAGCAGCGAGGCGGCTGCAAAACAGGTTCTCAACGCCGAACTTGCCTCAAAAATCATGTTCCTAGGCATGGAAAAAGGCAGTTTCACGGGCCGCAAATTATCTGATTTTTTCCATGGCGATACGCAAGATTGGAAGAATGCACGCAGGATCATCAACGGCCTTGATTGTGCGGATGCAATCGCGATCCATTCCAAGAAATTTTACGCGGCGATAAGCCATACGACCTAAATTGAAATCTGCGGGTTAGCTGCCCAAGCCGAAATTCAGGAATGACGGGACTGGGCCGTTCCAGTCGCCGTCACTTTGATCAGCCTCGCGATGTTCCGGCGCAAGCTGCGGGACGCGCGGTGCGCGCTCGGGTCGTGGCGCGCGTTCTGCACGAGGTTCACAGGGCGGGCGGGCTTCTCGGGCTGGCCGGGGTTCACGTACCGCCTTTTCGCGCGGTGCGCGCTCCGCTTTTGCCGCAGGTTTGGCTTCTACAACTGCGACCACCTTACCAAGCCGCTCAATCTTATGCTTGGTAAGCTTTTCAATCTGCGCAATCGCCTCTTCATCGGCGGGGGTTACGAACGTGTAGGCAGTCCCTGTTGCGCCTGCGCGACCGGTGCGGCCAATGCGGTGGACATAGTCATCGGGGTGCCACGGCGCATCAAAATTGAAGACATGGCTGACGCCTTTGACGTCCAGCCCGCGCGCCGCAACGTCGGAGGCGACAAGAATGTTGATCTCGCCTGACTTGAAGAAATCAAGCTCCTTGATGCGTGATGCCTGATCCATATCGCCGTGGATTTCGCCCGCTTTATAGCCATGCTGCTTCAAGCTTTTGGCAAGTTCACGCACCGTTGTTTTGCGGTTGCAGAAAATGATCGCGGTTTTGACTTGCTCACTCTCGATCAGGCCGCGCAGCACTTCACGTTTTTTACGCGCGTCGACCTCAACCAGTCGTTCAGTGATCAGCGTATTGGTTGAGGCTGGGCGAGCAACCTCAATCGTTTTGGGGTTGGTCAGGAATTTGTCCGCCAGTTTCTTGATCGGTGGCGGCATTGTTGCCGAGAATAGCAAGGTCTGGCGTGTGGTGGGCAGCTTGGTGCAGATTTCTTCAATATCGGGGATGAACCCCATATCGAGCATCCGGTCAGCCTCATCAATTACAAGCAGGTCGCAGCCGTTGAGCAAAATCTTGCCGCGCCCAAACAAATCCATCAGGCGGCCCGGTGTAGCGATCAACACGTCAACGCCTTTTTCAAGCGCTTTTTGCTGGTCACCCATAGAAACGCCACCAATAAGCAGCGCCATCGAAAGCTTGTGATATTTGCCGTATTTCTCAAAATTCTCGGCCACCTGCGCCGCAAGTTCGCGCGTTGGTTCAAGGATAAGCGAACGCGGCATTCGCGCGCGGCTGCGCCCTTCGGCGAGGATGTCGATCATCGGAAGTACGAAACTTGCGGTTTTGCCAGTCCCGGTTTGAGCGATGCCGATCAGATCACGCATCATCAGGACGCTTGGGATCGCTTGCGTTTGAATCGCGGTCGGCGTGTCATAACCCGATTCGTTCACCGCGCGAAGCAGTTGATCAGAAAGGCCGAGGTCGGCAAAGCTCATATGGGTTCCGGAAAAATAAATCATCGCGGCCCAGGTGCTGCAATGATGTTCTCGCGCTTGCCGATTGGCGTCAATTTGTCAAGGTAAATGGCGGTTTAGCCGCCAATGGTTACTTTGCGCGGGTGAGCCTCTTAAACTTGCTGATGCCGCATTCGCCGCCCGAACGGCTGTAAATCGAATCGCGTGATTGGCATATTTGCCCATCAGGCGTCGCCTTCACATAAAAATCAGCATAAAATTCAGCCGCTTGGCAGCTTTTGTTGAGTTTTACGCGGTACCTCTTGCCGCCACGGATGATCACATCAAGCGAGCTTGGGCTGGATATCATCGCTCCTGCGATTGCCGACCATTTGATGCAATCGGGGCCACCTTTTTCTTTCCAGCGGATCGGCTCAGAAATGAGCGCCGCCGGCTTGGCGGGAGGAACGCGGATAATCGTTGTCCGCTGAACGCGTAGTTGCGCCAGCATGATCGTGGGTCGGCTGGGCGCACGTGAAAGCTGCGCCGCCTCAGGCGTTGCTGACGCAAGCAACACACCGTATATCAATAAACTCACTGACACTGTTCCATGATCAGCCTCGAATGCTATGGCACGGTTGAACGCAGCATTAATTCAGCAATGAGTAAATTTTCCAATATGCCGATCACTGCCGATATTCTTGAACAGTTTGCTGCACTACTCGGCCCCAAAGGGTTCACGCGTGACAGCGAGACGATGGCGCCCTGGCTTTCCGATTGGCGCGGGATTTATCACGGGCAGACTGCCGCGATGCTGTCGCCAAAAAATACCGCTGAGGTTTCGGCGGTGGTGAAAATCGCGGCGCAACACGGCGTTGGTCTCGTGCCGCAGGGGGGCAATACATCAATGGTTGGCGGCGCAACGCCATCAGCAGACGGGCAGTCACTCATCGTTTCGCTGCGCCGGATGAACCAGATTCGCGTGCTCGATACTGATGGCGGTTCAGTGATTGCCGAGGCTGGACTGATACTTGAAACGCTTCACAACGCGGCAAATGCAGCAGGAATGCGCTTCCCGCTGACGCTTGGCGCCAAAGGGTCGGCAACCATCGGCGGATTGATCGCGACCAATGCAGGCGGCACACAGGTGCTGCGCTTTGGCACAATGCGTAAGCTTGTGCTTGGGATTGAGGCGGTGCTGCCCGATGGCAGCATTTATGATGGCCTCGCCGCGCTCAAGAAAGACAATCGCGGCTATGATCTAACCCAGTTGATTGCTGGCGCAGAAGGCACGCTTGGCATCATCACGGCGGCCAACCTCCGGTTGGTGCCCGCGATTGCCGACCGTGCGGCGGCATGGATCGGGGTTGAAAGCCCACAAGTCGCGCTCAAATTGCTGCGCTTTTTTGAGGCGCGGTCTGCCAGCGCGATTGAGAGTTTTGAGATTGTGCCCGCTGACTCGCTTGCGCTGGTGTTGCAGCATATCAGCGGCACCCGCGCGCCGCTTGGGCGGCACTGGCCGTGGCAGGTTCTGGTCGAATATGTTGGCGCGCCTGCTGAGGAGTCGCTGGTTGCACTGGTGAGTGCGGCGTATGACGCAGGCTTTATCGGCGACGCAGCGATTGCGAAGAATGAGGGCGAGATTGCCGCATTCTGGCGGTTGCGCGACTCAATTTCGGAGGCTGAACGCGCGAGCGGGCCAGCGATGCAGCATGATATTTCAGTGCCAGTTGATGCAATGCCCGATTTCATGATTGATGCCGCAGCAGCGGTCGAGGCCGCATTCTTGGGCGTTGTCGCGAGTGCTTTTGGTCATTTGGGGGATGGCAACGTCCACTTCCATGTCCGCGCGCCACAGGGCGCTGACGCGGCAACATGGCGTGCTGGCCAAGGGAAAGCCGCCAGCAGGATGGTTTATGATTTAGTGTCAGCCGCGAAAGGATCTCTTTCGGCCGAACACGGGATCGGTCAGATGAAGCGTGCCGAGCTCCTCCGCCAATCCGATCCAGCGCGGATTACGGCTTTGCGCGCAATTAAGTCGGCGCTTGATCCGCAGGGAATAATGAACCCTGGAAAGCTGGTTCCGCTTGCGTCTGACGCCGACGCCGCATAGGGAAGCGCGAGTTTTTTAACTGTCAACAGGAGAGTATAATATGGCCAGCGCGCCACCCGTAAACAGCGGATTGCCGCTTTTGTTCAATGATTTGGCACCGCTGTCATCGGTTGATCATGCGACTTGGAAGATTAAGCAGGCCGATACTGCGCCATTTTTGGCCAAGCAGCACGCAATTCCTGTAACGATTGACGAATTTGCTGCGGTTCAGCGCTATTATCCGATTGTCTTTTCAGTTGGTGAAAATCCGGTTCCGCTTGCGCTGATGGGCCTCAATGAAGGTGTGAACACCTTTGTTGATGATGAGGGCAAGCTAATTGATCAGGTTTACGTTCCGGCTTATGTTCGCCGCTATCCGTTTCTTCTTGCCAAGCTGCGCGAAGATACTGATGAGCTTTCGCTGTGCTTTGATCCGTCGGCAAATGCGATTGGTGATTTTGAGGATGGCGAGCCTCTGTTCACTGACGGCGCGGCATCCGAAGCAACCAAGACTATTTTGGGTTTTTGTGAACAGTTTGAGCAAGCAGGCCAGCGTACGACCTTGTTCATGAAGGAACTGGTTGATAACGGCCTCCTTATGGACGGCGAAGTTTCGATCCAGATGGTCGATCAAGACAAGCCCTTCATTTACCGTGGTTTCCAAATGGTAAGCGAAGATAAGCTGCGTGAACTGCGCGGGGATACGCTGCGTAAGATGATGAAATCAGGGCTTTTGCCGCTGGTTCATGCGCATCTCTTCTCGCTACAAACCATGCGCGAAGTGTTTGGTCGTCAGGTTGCGCAAGAGAAGTTGCCACTGGCGAAGCCTGCTGAGTAAAACAATCTTTCAAAACCCTTGAAAGCCAAATCAAGATTGCCTATCTTGAAAAAAGAAGAGGCTTTGCGTTTCCCCCCTTCGCGGAGTCGCTTCTTGCGCGCCCTCGGGTGCGTTTCCTCCCTGAACCTTGGCCACTCCGTACGTTGTACGGGGTGGTCTTTTTTTATTCAGCAGCGATTGCCTGCGGATACTCAAGAGCTTCATTGATAAGTGCAAAGGCAAGGCGGGCAATAAACTTGCGCATAGCCTCCAAATGCGCGGCTGGACGGTGATACTGCGCATCAAGATAGAGCGAACGATCAATTTCAATCTGAATCGCGTGCAGTCCGCGTTGTGGCCGGGCGTGGTGCGCAAGAATATGGCCGCCTGCATAAGGATGGTTGATCGCGGTGTTCAGGCCGAACTGCTCGGCAAACGCAGCGGCGCACCCTGTAAAGCGGTCATCCGCCGTTCGCCCGAAACTATCGCCAATCACAATCTGTGCGCCGGGGCCATCACTTGTTTCGGGCAGCGTTGGCATTGAATGAATGTCGAGCAGGATCGCGACGCCGAATTTGGCACGCGTCCGCGCGAGCATCGCACCCAGCGCCTGATGATAGGGACGGTGGTGCTGCGCGATCCGCTCGCTCAAATCATCAGCCGTGATCCGGTGGTGCCAGATATCGCCGCCGCTTGAAATCCGCCTTGGGATCAGCCCAAGTCCGCCGCGCACCTTTGCCGAAACCAGCGGCAATGCGCCTGCTGGCAGATCAATCAAGCCGGGATCAATCTCATTTTCGCTGCGATTAAGATCAATCCATGCACGTGCGGTGTTGGCGACAATCCCCTGCACGCCTGCGGCAAAAGCGCCGTCGGCCAAAGCATCGGCATAACGATCCTCAAGCGGACGCAATCGCCCTTCGGGCAGCCGTGCCGAAAGCTTCATCGCATCGGGATAATGCCGCCCGGCATGGGGCACTGAAATCACCACAGGATAAGCGGGGTCGGCTGCACCAAAAAGGCTAAATGGGGGAAGCGAGGGCATATTTTTTGGTAGTTGCGCCGAACCGGACATGCAATGCTGGAATTGTTAAACCTTTCTGGTCTATAAGGCTTTCGAATATTGCTGAAGCGTCATTTTCAAGTGGGTAGACTAGTATGATCCGTATTTTGCTGGCTGAGGATGACGATGTCATGCGTGAATATCTCACGCGTGCGCTGACAAAGTCGGGCTATGCGGTTGAGTCGGTTGACCGGGGGACGACCGCGCTTGAACTGATCAAGTCGGGTCAATCTTTTGACCTGCTGCTCACTGACATCGTGATGCCCGAAATGGATGGGATTGAGCTCGCGCAAAAGGCCGCAATCGTCGCGCCGATGCTGCGTGTCATGTTCATCACAGGCTTTTCTGCGGTCTCGCTCAAGGCGGGTCAAGCCATGCCCAATGCCAAGGTGCTGTCAAAGCCGTTTCACCTGCGCGATCTCGTGCTTGAGGTTGACTGCATGTTTGAGGTCGACAGCGCATCAGGTCTCAATTGAGGCCTGCCATTTTCGAGGCTTGCGATATCGGGCAGGCGTCGCTAGGGAACATTTCTTCCGGTGCGCCGGGCCAAAGTGTGGGCGTGTAGCTCAGTGGTAGAGCACTGTGTTGACATCGCAGGGGTCGCAAGTTCAATCCTTGCCACGCC
>JAYTMV010000352.1:0-2004 GCA_043728175.1 Sphingomonadales bacterium | reverse complement strand
GCCGGCGTGATCGCCGCTCTCGCTATGATCGGCGCTACCGCCCCGACCACAGCAAGCGCACAGGCCGCCGGTTCGACCTTCACCTTCACTTCGACGAGCAATGCCCCGACGATGCTCGGCGGCAATGGGAAGAACGGTGTTCCCTATAGCGGCCAGCACTGGACGGGCAGCAGCACCGGCAAAACCTCGACCGGTGCGACCACCAAAACCAGCTTTAGCTGCGTGATGATGACGCAACCGCCGACGGATTCGCTGTTCCAAGCCCATATGCTGTGCGACATCACCGCGTCGGACGGCGGCTATAGCGCGACGATGGGCTGCCAGTTCATCGACGTGGCAAAGGGTGAGGCGAGCTGCATCGGCGGGCTTTACGGCACCAGCGGGGCCTATGCAGGCCGCCGGGGATCGATCACCAACCACGGCGTAGGCAGTGCCTCAAGCGGCACTGGCCAGTGGTATAAGTAAGCGTGGTACGATGACCGTTGGGGACAGTCACAAGTGACAGTCCCCAACGCTGCGCACCCCAACAAAGCGCGACCCAATCGGGACAGTCACAAGTGACAGTCCCCTTCGCTAAGCCAAGATTGCGCTGAGCATCGCGGCCTCTCAAAGCCTTTTACTTCTTACAATTTCGGTTCCCGATACCCGCCACAAAAACCACGCGCATTTTTCGTGGGCTGGTTTATAGGCGATGCTTCGGGGATGAGTGGAAATCGGAGTCGGGTGAGTGTTTAAGGGATTGAAGCCGATCAACTATCGCGGTCGCGAGGTTTGGCCGTTGGTAGAAGGTGGCAAGGGCGTTTCGGCGACCAATCATATGAGTTCGGGCGCTTGGGCCGCGGCGGGCGGCATTGGCACGGTGAGCGCGGTCAACGCTGATAGTTATGATCCGACGGGTAAGATAATCCCGCAAGTCTATGCCAAGCGAACGCGCGCGGAACGGCATCAGGAGCTCATCCAATTTGCGATTGATGGCGCGGTTGAACAGGTCAAGCGCGCCTATGATCTGTCCAACGGCAAAGGCGCGATCAACATCAATGTGCTCTGGGAAATGGGCGGAGCGCAGCCGATCCTTCACGGCGTTCTTGAACAGACCAAGGGGCTGGTTTCGGGCGTCACATGCGGCGCGGGCATGCCTTATAAATTGTCAGAAATCACGGCATCATTCGGCGTTTCCTATCTTCCCATCGTCAGCTCGGGGCGCGCTTTCCGCGCACTTTGGAAACGATCTTATTCGAAGCAAGCTGAATTTCTGTCTGCCGTGGTTTATGAAGACCCATGGCTCGCAGGCGGGCACAACGGCCTTTCAAACGCAGAAGATCCCAACGAGCCACAAGCGCCCTATCCCCGCGTGAAAGCACTGCGCGATATCATGCGAGAATGCGGCGTATCAGATGATGTTCCGATTGTGATGGCTGGTGGCGTTTGGAATCTCAGCGAGTGGGAAGATTGGCTCGATAATCCAGAGCTTGGGCAGATTGCCTTTCAATTTGGCACGCGGCCCTTACTGACGCAGGAAAGCCCAATTCCGCAAGGGTGGAAAGACCGGCTGATGACGCTCGACGACGGCGATGTCCTGCTTCACAAGTTTTCGCCAACAGGCTTTTATTCAAGCGCTGTAAAGACACCATTTCTAAACGACCTTCAGGCGCGCTCGGAACGGCAAATTGCATTCTCAGGCGAACAAGTTGGCGATCACACACATCAGCTTGATGTTGGGGTAGGGCGTAAGAATTATTGGGTAACCAAATGTGATCTGATGCGCGCGCGCGAATGGTATGGATTAGGTTTTACCGATGCGCTTAAAACGCCTGATAATACATTGGTGTACGTAACGCCTGAAGATAAAAAGACCATCCGCAAGGATCAGGCTGATTGCATGGGCTGCCTTTCACATTGCGCCTTTTCCGCGTGGAAAGACCATGACGATTGGTCAACGGGCTATCTCGCCGATCCGCGAAGTTTCTGCATTCAAAAGACACTTCAAGATATCGCACACGGCGG
>JAYTMV010000351.1:0-2338 GCA_043728175.1 Sphingomonadales bacterium | reverse complement strand
GCGTTCACCGCGATTGGATTGCTCAATCACAACTGGAACCAGCATGTCATTGATGGGGGCTAGGAAATCGCCAGTTTCGAAAGGATTGCGCATCTGTTCTTTTTGCCTTTTTGCTTATATCGAATGTCTATGTCGTGGTGCAGCGTCGTTACGTCAAGGGGTCGTGCGCTTATGGGGCGGGCGCTTGGTAAGCGAGATAGGCAAGCCGCCGCATTTCAAGTCGCCCGCGCACCACAGTGTCGAGAATGAGGCCGCACATCATGCTCATCGCGCTTAATATGATCAACCCGGTCGAAAGCAGCGCAGTTGGGAGACGTGGGACAAGCCCAGTTTGCGCATAGGTAATCGCCAGCGGCACCGCGAGAATGACTGCGAGCAGTGCAAGCAGCGCGGCAATCATGCCAAAGAAAGTCATCGGTCGTTCAGATCGGAACAACATGATGATCGTCTTGAGAATACGCCAGCCATCGCGGTAGGTGTTGAGTTTGGATTCCGAACCCTCTGGCCGGGCTGCATAAGCGGTGACTTGTTCGGCAACCGGCATGGTGAGTTCAAGCGCGTGGACACTGATTTCGGTTTCGATCTCAAACCCTGAAGAGAGCACCGGAAAGCTCTTCACAAACCGTTTTGAAAAAACCCGGTAACCCGATAATATATCAGAGAAACTTCGCCCAAAAAGCCGAGCAAGCATCCCAGTAAGCATCGCATTGCCAAAGCGGTGGCCGCGTCTGTACGCTGCCTCAACCTCTGACTTACGCGCGCCGACCACCATGTCGAGATTCTCGTCAATGAGTTGTTTTACGAGCGCGGGGGCCGCCGCTGCGTCATAGGTCGCATCGCCGTCCGCCATGATATAGATATCAGCGTCAACATCGGCGAACATGCGGCGGACCACATTGCCCTTCCCTTGCATTTTTTCACTGCGAACAATGGCACCCGCCTCTGCCGCAACCGCACAAGTCGCATCACTGCTGTTATTATCATAAACGTAAATGCGTGCGTCGGGCAGGCTTGCGCGAAACGCCGCGATGGTCTGAGATATCGCCGCCGCTTCATTATAGCAGGGCAAAATAACGGCGATGGAAGGCGAAGTGTGAGACATGCTGGTCTGCCTATCGCCAAATATGGTTAATTTCGACTGAATTCGATTATATTCTCGGTTTGCAATGTCAGAAATTAGGCTTCGTGATCGCCGTCACGAGTCTATAATAGTGGAAACTGATAGACACAGGTGAACGTGAGGAGTCCAAACCGATGGCCCGATCTCTCTATTCAATCGCTTTAATTATTGCGCTTTCCGGCTGTGCGACCAATGCAATCCGCGTTGACCGCGCGGCAACAATGACATCGGCGGGGCGTGAGGCAACCAATGCGACCCGCACCCTGATGCGCAATGTCCAATCTGAGAACCGCGAGTCGTTGATTGATCTGGTGGCTTCAGACCCGAATTGCAGCCTGCCAAAACCAATCATCGCACAAGGCGCTATCCGCCCCAATATTACGCTCTGCCGCCCCGGCGATACCGCAACAGGCAATGATTTTGAAGTCGTGCGCCTGACAAGGCAGGATTTCGGGCCATCGCTCGCTGTGATCGACGGGCTGGTCGCCTATTTCGATGCCGTCGATGCGGTTGTGACACGCGACCCGATTGATCTGGCCGGAACAGTTGGCGAAGCCGTGGCAACGCTTGAGGGTATCGCAAGCGATATCGCGACCGTCGCTGGCAAAAGTGATGCAAAGCTACCTGCGCTCACCGAAGCACAAAGTGCTGCCGTGGGCGGCACACTTGATCTCCTCAGCGAGATCATCAGCGAAGCCAACCAAGTTGGCGACTTGCGTGAAATTGAGCTGAAGATGGATCAGAACGCATTCGAAACCAGTATCAATCAATTGGGCTCAGCCAATGTAAAGTGGCTTAATGGCCTCGACGTGCAAATTGACAACCGTCGAACCTTGGTCGCACGAAGGCTGCCGCGTATATCAGCGACCCAATATGACGAACGTAAACGCTATGCCGATCAGCTTTTGACATTGATTGAGCGTCAGGAGCAGCTCCCCCAACTTCAGGCGGCTCTTGCGAAGACCTTGCTCGCGCTCAAAGAGACACACGCCAGTTACCGTGCGCTGCTGTTCGGCGATAAGCGGCAGCTAACTCTGAGTGAAAAGCGCAAAGCAGCGTCAATTACGCGCAGTCGCTTGCGCGGGGTGCTCAGCAATCTCGCCGACATCATTGGGGCGTTTTGGACTTGTAACGGTTTGGTTCCGGTCACTTGAGATTATAAGCTCACTCAAGGAGACCGATCATGTCGATCAAGCATACAGAAGATTTCAAGCAAGA
>JAYTMV010000350.1:0-14423 GCA_043728175.1 Sphingomonadales bacterium | reverse complement strand
ATGCCAAGAGATTCCGATATCTCAGGGTTTACCCGCGCTGTGATCACTTGTGTTTTGCTCATGATTCGATTGTATCACTTGTATACAAACGCATCAAGGGCGCGTTTGCCCGGTTCCGCGCACCACCCATTTGTACGTCGTAAGCCCCTCAAGCGCGACGGGCCCGCGCGCATGGAGCCGTCCCGTCGCAATCCCGATTTCACCGCCAAGCCCGAATTCGCCGCCATCGGCAAATTGGGTTGAGGCGTTGTGCATCACAATTGCTGAATCGACCACGGCAAGGAAGGTTTCGGCAACCATCAGATCTTCAGTAATAATGGCGTCGGTATGCGACGACCCATGTCGCCCGATATGCGCAACCGCGCCGTCAAGCCCATCAACCAGTGCCACCGCGCAAACACTATCGAGATATTCGGTGTCCCAATCAGCATCGCCCGCAAGTTTAACGCGCGGATCAAGTGCAACAACCTCAGCCGTACCGCGCAATTCGCAACCCGCCTCGACAAGTGCTGCAAGCACTGAGCGCGGATGCGGATAAGCGCGATCAATCAACAGCGTCTCCATCGCGCCGCAAATGCCCGTTCGCCGCATCTTCGCGTTGACCGCAATATCGCGCGCTTTGTCGGGATCAGCCGCACCGTCGATATAAATGTGGCACAGCCCATCAAGGTGCGCGAGCACGGGCACACGCGCATTCGCCTGAACCCGCTCAACGAGTGATCTGCCGCCGCGCGGAATGATCATGTCAATCTGCCCCGCCGCCTCAAGCATCGCGCCAACGACGTCCCGATCTGGCGTATCAACAAGCTGGATTGCATCGGCAGGCAGGCCAACGCTGGTAATCGCAGTCGCCATTGCCTTGTGGATTGCTTGATTTGAAGCCCGGGCTTCCGATCCGCCGCGCAGGATCACAGCGTTGCCCGATTTGAAACAGAGCGCCGCCGCATCCGCTGTCACATTGGGGCGGCTTTCATAAATGATCCCGATCACGCCAATCGGCACCCGCAGCCGCGTCAGCTTCAAACCATTGGGGCGGATGCTCTCATCAATCATCATTCCTACGGGATCACGAAGATAGGCGATTGTCTCCAACCCCTTGGCCATCGCTTCGATCCGATCAGGGTTAAGCGCAAGCCGATCAAGCATTGCACTTGTCAGCCCTTTAGCCTTCCCCTCGACAAGGTCTTGCGCATTCGCCGATAGGATCGCAGCGGCGGCGGCGCGGATTGCGGCCGCAGCGGCAATCACAGCCTCCGATTTGCGCGGCGTTGACGTCCGCGCAAGCTGAACCGAGGCCGCGCGTGCGCGACTGCCAAGCTGTGCGACAAGCGAACGAGGATCATAGGCGGTGCCGTGCATATCCTCAGGCTATACTCGCAACCGCCCACTTACGCAAAATTGAATTGCTTTCGCACTGTCTTGCAGTATTAGTACAGCAATGAGCTTCGAAATTGAACCCGTTGCCGATATCACCACAGGAGCTTTAATTGCAAACGCGGTTGAGCCGGGGGCGGGCGGTGCGGCAAGTTCAGTAACGTCAGCCTGCCTTAATTGCGGCGCGCAAATGAGCAGCGCATTTTGCCCAAACTGCGGACAAAAAGCGAAGGTTCACCGCACCCTGAGTGCATTTTGGCATGATCTGATCCACGGCGTTTTTCATTTTGACGGCAAAATCTGGCGGACATTGCCGATGCTCGTTTGGCATCCCGGCGTCCTGACGCGGCGCTACGTTCACGGCGAGCGCGCGAAATTTGTGTCGCCGCTTGCACTATTTTTATTCAGTGTTTTCATAACCTACGCATCGGTTAATTCGCTGTTTCCGACATCCTTCGGCGGGGGAATCAACACCCCAGTATCAATTATCAAAGACCTTGCCGACGACAAAGCTGAAGCCGAGAAAGACCTTCAGGAACTACAGGCTGACTTGAGTGAGGTAAAAGCAGCGGGCGGGAACACAGCCGCGATTGATGTGGCGATTAAGCTTCAGACCGCTGCAATTGCCAAGATTGAAACCGAACGGCGCGCCACGATCGAGAAGCAGCAAGCGACCAAAGCGGAAATTGATCAAGATCGCAAAGAGATGCAAACCGAGATCGCTCGACTTGAGCGAGAGATTGCCGCCGCAAAAACGTCAGGCCAATCAACCAATGGCCTTGAGGGTGAACTGACAGGCACCCGCACGGGCCTTAAAATGCTCAACAACGGGGCCGTTTTTGTCGAAAAAGGCGCTGACGCGAAAGCCGAAGATTTCGATGTTAGCAACGTTTTCGGTATTGAATCGCTCAACCAAGCCGCAAAGCACGCATTGGAGAACCCTCAGCTTGTGATGTATAAAGTGCAATCAAGCGCGTACAAATATGCGTGGTTGCTGATCATCATGTCAACGCCGTTCCTGTGGCTGCTCTTTGCGTGGCGGCGGCAATATATGGTGTTTGATCATGCCGTTTTCGTCACATATTCGCTCTGTTTCATGTTGTTGCTGACGACGTTTGGCTCATTCGCATTGAGGTTTGAAAATTGGCTGCCACTGACGGTAACCTTCCTCACCATCGCGCCCGCATTTCATATGTACCGTCAGTTGAAAGAAGCCTATGTGCTGACGCGGTTCAGCGCATTGTGGCGCACGGTGATTTTATCGGTGATCGCGATGTCAGTGCTTGGCCTGTTTATCGGGATCATTGTCACCCTCGGCCTGACCGGCTGACGTAAGCGACTTGCCGCCCACGCAATTTTTTGCCATAGGCTTCACAACAACATGCGGGTGTAGCTCAATGGTAGAGCAGAAGCCTTCCAAGCTTACGACGAGGGTTCGATTCCCTTCACCCGCTCCAGATTCCCATTCGGCGATGCTCGCGAATGGTTGAAATTTCCCGGAAAACCGTGTATAAATGGCCTTTCACAGGTTGCCACTGATCGCTCCTATTCGCCTGTAACCGGCAAAGATGGGGGCTTATTTGGGGGCCTGTTCAGACACTCTCTGGAAGCGAGGCCCCCAAATGGCACTGACCGACACTGCAATCCGCAATGCAAAGCCCAAGGACAGACCGTATAAGGTGGGGGATACCCAAGGATTGTATCTGCTCGTCAACCCCGCAGGGAGCAAGCTGTGGCGTCTGAAGTACCGCATTCGCGGGGTTGAGCGCAAACTTGCCTTGGGTGCCTATCCCGAGGTTTCGCTTGCCGATGCGCGGACAAACCGTGACGCGGCGCGCAAGCACCTTGCCCGTGACGTTGATCCCAATGCCGTGAAGCGTCAGGCCAGAATTGATGCGAGCGTGCGCGCTGGAAATTCCTTTGCCAGCATCGCTGCGGAATTGATCGACAAGAAGAAGCGGGAAGGGTTGGCCGAAGCGACGCTGGAGAAGCAACGCTGGTTGCTAAAACTGCTGGGACCAGAACTGGGGCGGCGACCGATTGCGGAGATTACGCCGCAAGAATTGCTGCACGAGTTGAAGAAGCACGAACGGCGTGGCCGGTTGGAAACCGCCAAGCAGTTGCGCTCTTTTGCAAGCCGCGTGTTTCGATTTGGTGCCGCCACAGCCCGCGCCGAAAATGATCCGGCACTGCTCCTGCTTGGCGCGTTGACGTCTCCGCCCGTAAAGCACTTTGCTGCAATCACTGACCCGAACGAATTTGGCGGTTTGCTTCGTGCCATTGAGGGTTATCAGGGCGACCCTTCGGTCATCTATGCCCTGATGCTTACTCCGCATGTCTTCCAGCGCCCCGGCGAGATACGCCAGATGGAATGGAGTGAGGTCGACTTTGACAAGGCAGTATGGACGATCCCCATTGCCAAGATGAAGATGCGCCAGCCGCATACAGTGCCGCTGTCCCAGCAGGCGCTGGCGATCCTCTCGGAAATGCGCCAGCTTTCGGGGTCGGGCCGTTTTGTGTTTCCATCAATACGGACGAGCGCAAGACCGATCAGTGACAACACAGTCAACGCCGCCCTTCGTCGGATGGGCTACAGCAAAGATCAGATGACCGCGCACGGCTTCCGCACGTCCGCATCGTCCATGCTCAACGAGTCAGGGAAATGGAACCCCGACGCGATTGAGCGCGCACTCGCGCATATGGTGGCAGGATCGGTGCGACGGATATATAACCAATCCGCTTACTGGCCAGAACGGGTTCAAATGGCGCAGTGGTGGAGCGACCATCTGGAAGAATTACGACAGGCATGACTCAATGACGGACTATGAAAATATCAGCGGATCAGCGTTGCCGAATGATCCAGACGCAGACGATGTTCCGATCAGGCAGGCTCTCGCCATGTTTATATCTGATGATATCGACGATGCGGGCGCAGAAATTACCGCCATCACAAACTTGGAAAGTGCACAATATAAGAAATATTTTGTCGCGTCGGATTCGATATTTTTCCTGAGTGCCCTTGTTTTCGCTGCCGTATTTTTCACGCTGATATTTTCCGCAGAAAACTCGGTTGAAGCAAAAAACAGTCTTTTGAACATATCCCTCGGATCGCTCATCGTCGCTGCTATCCCGCGTATCCTGATCCAGGCATTTCAATATGGCTGGACGACGCCCGAAACCCCTTTGGCTTTGCCCCACGCTGCCAACAAACGCATCGACGAGTTTCTTGCCCTTCTCCAGAAGGAATCCGGGCCAAAGGCCTATTGCTATTCGCTCTTTCAAAAGCGGCGTGTTCCCCTTGGGCGCAGGCAATTTTTTGGCAAATTGCGCTATCTCCTTTTCTCAGAACACGGCAGCATTCGCCGAATGGTGGTTCGGTTTCCAACTGGTCTCCCGTCGCCAACGGACATCTTCTTGCGCCGGTCTGATGTTGAAAAGATGATTGAAGCGAGCAAACCCAAGCGAAAGGGCGGCCCCGGACGTGCGCCGTCGCCGCGTTATACGGACGCGATTATTGCGTTGCTTGGGAACCAAAAACTGCTGCAATTGGATGTGACTGACCGGGACAAAGTCACAGCTCAGGTCACGAAATGGCTGACCGATTGGTTCGAGGAGAGTGCGGACGAGTCGGGTTGGGTGCCGCGCAAGGATCAGATCAAGCCTTACGCCGAGAAAATCTGCGTTCATTTGAAATTTCTTGCCGCTCAAAAGTGACGTCTAGCTCCAGTTTGATTTCTGAATGACCTTCCGGTGATTATCGGAAGGGCTCCCGCATTCCTGTATTTTCAGCCAGTGGCGGTTTTCTGCGGCCATCAGTCACCTGTGCGACCCGCTGGCGGCCTTGTGCAACTTGAAGCGTCTCACGCCGCGAGTCGGCATATGACAGGAGACGCACATGACCATGGAACCTATCGCTATTTCAGTGAACAGCGCCGCGCAGGCGCTGGGCATTGGGCGCACGTCGATTTACGCCCTGCTTAAGCAAGGCAAGCTCGACGCGATCAAGATCGGCAGGCGCACCTTGCTGACCACAGCATCGATCAGGAAGTTGGCACAGCCGCCTCAGCGCGTCTGAACACTATCCTGCCAACAATCTCATTCAACCACCCACCGTGTCTTCTCGAAAGGAACTCCCATGACTATTCGCTCCCTGTTTGCTCGTCTGACGGGCTGGCCGATCATCACGACCAAATATCGCGCGCATTGGCGTGTCATGATCAACGCCCATCCGTTGATCCTCAAACTGATCGAAGACAGTGAAGATGGCGACACTCGCCATGAGTCGCTTGCTGAATGGGATCGCGCCGAGCGGCCTGTGCTTGCGATCTTGCGCGGCACTACGTCGCTGTTGCGGATTGATGGACCACGCCAATTTGTTGGCAAGGAGGATTTTGCAATGGGCGCGCTGATCGAAAGCCCAAGGGTCACCGCGCACCTTGATCCTATCGCAACGCTTCATCTTGAGGAGCGGGTCAAGGAGGCGATTGAGCGCGAGATATTACGTTGGATTGCGGAGAATAGTTTGCAGAGCCTCCGGCTAGTCGAAGCCAGCGTTAATCGCGAGTTGTCAGACCCTGTGGCCATCAAACGGATGATTGACTGGGTAGGTCGCGACCGCCGGGTGGAGGAGCAATCTTATGTCAATTGATCGCTCAAAACGGGGTCAAGAAAGAGGCTGCGATGCTACGCATCGAGCCAGAAGTTTTGATACACACCTCACGCACGGGTGCATCCAGCTTTTCCGCCATTTCTTGAGGGTGCGATCAGGGTGCGCCTGCCTTGCCCAGTTGGTAGCCCTCGCATTTCCGGGACTTTTCGAGGGTGCGATCCGCACCCTCTTGGGAGCACGACCATGAAGCATATCCAGCATTCGGTGCGGCTCAGTCCGGCGCTCAATCGAACCCTTTCCGCCCTTGCCGAGCAGCGTGGCATGACCTGCTACCAGATGTTGAAGCGGGCCATTGAGCAGGGATTTGCGGCGATGACGACTGCCAAATCTGCAGGATCCAGCATGTCGGATGTTGGTGATGAAGTTGCCGCCATGTCGGCCCGTTTAGCCTTGGTCGAGGCGCTGGCAGATCGCGGTCTGTTCATCGCGAGCGCAGCCTATGTGTATGCCCGCCGTGCTGCGCTTCGCGGCGAAGCCGACGCCGAGAAGGCCGATGCGGCTTTGGGGGAGTCCGTTCAATCAGCCTACAAGCGCCAACGCGCCCTCGCACGGGAGGCGCAGTGATGGCCCGCGACCGCGACAATCTCCTGCGAGGACAGGGCTTACTCAGACAGGGGATCACCGGAGCAAGCAATCGCTGGAAATACTATTTCAAATTGACCGTCTGTGTCGCGGCTATGGGCGCTATTGGCTGGCCAACCTACCGCGCCGAACCGGATCAGATCACAAATTTCTTCCAGTATCAAACTGCGCGGGTTGTCCACTGTGTCATGCAAGGGGCGGCGAGCGATCCGGAAATGACGATCTGGCACGACGGCAGGCGCTATCTCAACCCTGTCAGTGTCGTCGCCAGCGATCCTTACTATATCAGGCGCGCTGACGAGCTTGAACGGGATGCAATCCTTGGGGGGATCATCGGAACGTTCTTGGGCGGTTTGGCTTGCATTGGCTTTGCCAGACTCATGCGCGAGCGCGGCAAGACCACGGTGCTGCGCCAGATGCTCGACGGCATTGAAGCGCGTGGCGAATCGGCTTTGGTCTATGACACCAGTGGCGAGTTCATCGCACACTACTACCGGCCCGAGCGCGGCGACGTGATCCTCAATCCCTTCGGTGCCCATTCGGCCTATTGGTCGCCCTTTGCCGAAATCGTCCATCCGGCGGATGCCGCTTAAGGTGACAAACTTCTCCATGAAACGCGGTTTTTCTGTTACCTTGTGTCACCTTTCGACACGCTCAAGGCAGGCTTTCGTCAACCAACTGCCCGCCCGCCGAACCGGTTTTCGTGCTCCAAGGGGGATTTGAGGTGGGCGGCCATGAGCTGCCCGTCAGGGCCGTGCCGGATATCGACCGCGCCGCCCAATCGGAGCGTAAAGGTCGTCACGCCGTTCATGGCACGCTCCATCATGCTATCAAACATCCGCGCGCGACCGAACGAAATCGCCTGATCCCAAGCCTCCGCAAAACTCGTCGCATCGGGACGTGCCCGGAGCGCATAGGCCGATTTGCGCGACATCCCCACCATCTTCGCCGCAGCCGACGCCGTTCCCGTCGCCGCCAAAGCCGTCAGGAAAGCCCGCTGCCGCTCCGGCGACCAGCCATCATGCCGCGCCCGCGCCATCGGCACGGGGGTGAAGTCCAGTGGCGCGAAGTCTGCAGGGCGGTAGGGGGCTGAGTCGTTGGTCATTTCAGGAATATATACAGAACATAATGGGATTGCTAGAGTGAAAATGAAACTGCTGATTGATCGGAGCGGCGGGAAAGTGCAGGAGGACGCTTAGGGGGAAAAGTGTCCGATCCATCCATTGCCATATTCCAGACCTATGTGCTGTCGCTGCGCGAAACGCCGCTTGATCAGCAGACCGAGCATAGTTCACGCGGTGCGCTCAAGGCTTTGCTCGATCATTTCAAACCCGCCAAAGCCATCGTCACGCACGAGCCCAAACGCGCGCAAGACAAAGGCTCGCCCGATTTCAAAGTGGCACAGGCGGGGCAAATCATCGGCTATGTCGAAAACAAGGCGGTCGGCGATAATCTCGATGCTGTTCTGAAATCGGCGCAGATCAAAAAATATCAGGCACTGTCGCCCAATCTCCTGATCACAGATTATCTCCGCTGGGTCTGGTTGAAGGACGGCAAGGTGCTGGCCGATGTCCGGCTGGGTGAAGCGGGGCTGCTCGAAGACCGCAAGGCGCAGTTGCGGCCAGAGCGTGTCACCGAAGTCGAAGCGCTGCTCCGCAATTTTTTCAGCCAGCCGCCGCAAGGGATCGCGCGGGCCAAGGCGCTTGCTGAGGCACTGGCGGTTCGCACCCAATTGCTGCGCGATTATCTGGGCGAGGAACTTGTCCGGCAACGCGAAGCGAGCGAGGGCGGGCAATTGATCGGCCTGTTTGGCGCGTTTGAAAAACAGGTTAGCCACGAGATAACGCTCGAAGAATTCGCCGACGCCTTTGCCCAGACGCTGTCTTATGGCCTGTTTCTGGCCAAGCTGAACGACGCGCAAAATGACACCATCACCCTTGCCAATGCCAAGACCTTCATTCCCCAATCGGTCGGGTTGATCCGCGAGCTGGTCGGATTCCTCGATAATCTGAACCGCGCCGAATATGCCGATGTCCGCTGGGTAGTGGAGGAGGTGCTGTCGATCATCAACGGGCTGGATGTGGCGGCGGTGCAGGAAGATTTGTCATTTGGCAACCGCAAGGCAAAGCGCGGCACGCGAGCCGGGAGCGACGAGGAATGGCGGCTGTTCAGCCGCGATCCGTTCATTTATTTCTACGAGGATTTTCTGGAGATTTATGACAAGAGCATAAAAACCAAGCGCGGAGTTTACTACACGCCACCACCCATCGTGAACTTTATCGTTCGCGCCGTCGATGACATTCTTCGTTCGTCATTTGGAATCGAGCAGGGCTTGGCGGACAGAAAGCGCGTGACTGTGCTCGATTTCGCCTGCGGGACTGGCACATTCCTGGTCGAGGTGCTCGAACGCATATTTGAAGTTGTCCCGCCGACCAGCGGAAAAGCGCAGAGCCTTGTTACCGAGCATGTTTTGAAGAATATTTACGGGTTCGAATATCTGATAGCCCCGTACACTATCGCGCATCTAAAGCTGGGCCAGTATCTAGCCGAAAAAGGACTGACCCTAGGCGATGACGAACGATTTCAAGTCTATCTGACCAACACGCTTGAGCCGATTGAGCCACAGATGAATCACTTTGTGCCGGAACTGTCCCGTGAGACGGAGCGGGCACAGGCGGTCAAGGAACGGCCCATATTGGTGATCACGGGCAACCCACCTTATGCGGGTCACAGCAAGAACCCAAGTACGCGGCTTGTTCCCTATGAATCGCTCACCGTTGATGTCATCAAGCGCGGCGACTTCAAAACGCGCACGATCAAAACGCCGCTCGGCAAGGTCAAGATGGCCGAGTTTAAGACCGAAATCGGCGCGGCCATCGAAAAATATAAACTCGGCCCCGACGAGATAGAAAAGCCCCGCCAAGCGAAATGGCTCCAGAACGATTATGTGAAATTCATCCGCTTCGCCCAATCGAAAATGGATGCGGCGGAGGAAGGTATTGTCGCCGTCATCACGGCCAACAGCTTCCTTGATGGCCAGACCTATGCCCGGATGCGCTACAGCCTTGCCCAGACGTTTGACCAAATTCATCTGATTGACTTGCACGGCAGCACCGACCGGCTTGAAATCACGCCCACGGGTGAGCCGGACCAGAATGTTTTTGACATCAGCACGGGTGTGTCGATTGGTATTTTCGTTAAAAAGCGGGGGTTGGAAAAAGGCGTTTTCCATACCGATTGGTGGGGCAAGCGTCAGGAAAAATATGCGCGGGCGTTCTCGTCGGAGATAGGGAAACTTAAAAGCGAATCTCTAGCTCCAAAGGCACCGCAATTCCTTTTTGTTCCGAATGCGGAAACTGGGTCATCGGAGTTTCAAGGGTGGCACTCGGTAGATGATATTTTTTCTCCGAGCGGCAAGCCTGCACCGGGCTTTGTATCGCTGCACGATGACTTTGCGATTTCATTCGACGAGAAAGAAACCGTCGGCAAAGTTGAACGCTTACTCAAAACGGCCAGTTTGGAAGACGCTCGAAGGGCATTCAAACTATGCAAGACCGACCAGTGGTCATACGAAAACGCCAAGATCGTTCTAGCCAGCTTGAAGCTGGACACGATGTCGGAAAGAGTCACGTATCGCCCTTTCGACGAACGTTGGACAATCTGGAATTCCTCGGTTGCAGTCCACCTACGCGAGAGAGCCAACAACCACTTACTTGCAGACAACATCGCGCTCCTCACCTCACGAGCAACAAAGGGCGAGACATTTGCTCACTCTTTAGTGACGGACAAGCCAACCGAAGCAATTTCACTCTCATCTAAAACATCGAACAATGCCTATGTCTTCCCCCTCTACCTCTATCCGCCGCCCGAAGGTTCGCGCAAACCCAAGGCGATGGATGATCTGTTCGGTGCCGATCACGATCCCTTTGCGGGCAAAGACCGGATCGAGAATATCGCGCCTGCATTCCGGCGGTGGCTTGAGGCGCGCTATGGGGTCGAATCCCCCTCCTCTGAAGGGGAGGGGCATATCACCCCCGAAGCCATCCTCGGCTATATCTACGCCGTCCTCCACGCCCCGACATACCGCCGCATTTATGCCGATTTCCTCCGCACCGATTTCCCGCGTATCCCCTTTCCTGAAAAGCGTGCTGATTTCGATGCGCTGTCCGCGCTTGGGCAGGAACTGGTGCAGGCGCATCTGATGAAGGCCGTGCCAAAGCGCGGCCTCGGTGCCTATACCGGCAAGGGCAGCGATAGCGTTGGCAAACCGCGCTATGATGCGACGACGCAAAGGCTGCACATCAATGATGACAAGCATTTTGCAAACGTGCCGTCCGCCGTCTGGGACTTCACCATCGGCGGTTATCAGGTGATCGACAAATATCTCAAGAGCCGCAAAGGCCGCACGCTCAGCCTTGATGAGCAGGAAAATGTCGAGAATATCGTCAATGTGCTGGACTTCACGATCGCGCAGATGGGGCGGATTGACGCGGTATACGCCTCCGCCAAATTTTAAGGGCCAGCGCCGCACCGCCGAGCGCGTCATGATCCACGCTGACAGCCGCGCCACCAATCTTGTCGACCAGAAAATGATGTATGTTGGCATATCGCGGGCGAAGGTGTCAGCCGCGGTTTATACCGATGACCGGGCCAAGCTGATCTCTGGGATCATGGAACGTGCTGGGGAGATGCAGGTGGCTTTGGCGACTGGTGCAACGGCGATGCGGGCAGCCGCGAAAGCTATAGGTGCCGGATTGGGTTAGAACACATCACACATAATCAGCGCACCAGATTTCGACAATCATCGCAATCAGCCATGCCACACCCCACATAGCAGTCTCCCCCAAAGGACCGCCCACCATGACCAACACCACCCGCCAACCCACATTCTTCATCCCCCACGGCGGCGGGCCTTGTTTCTTTATGGATGATCCGCACGGCACATGGACCGGAATGGCTGCGTTTTTGCGCTCGCTCCCGTCGCTTTTGCCTGCCCCGCCCAAAGCAATCCTGCTGGTATCAGGGCATTGGGAAACGCAGGGCTTTGCGTTTACGGAGAGCGCGCAGCCGCCGCTCATTTATGACTATTCCGGTTTCCCGCCGGACACTTACCAATTGCGCTATGATGTGCCGGGTGCGCCGGAGGTTGCGCGGCGTGCGGCGGCGTTGCTGAGTGGCGCGGGGATAGCGGCGGCGGTGGACGGCGCGCGTGGGCTTGATCACGGCGTGTTCGTTCCGTTGAAGGTCGCCTTTCCAGAGGCCGATGTGCCTGTGGTGGAAATGTCTGTCGAGCACTCGCTTGATCCGGCCTTGCATCTGGCGGCGGGCCGCGCGCTGGCTCCGCTTCGTGATGAGGGCGTGCTGATCATCGGATCGGGGATGAGCTTTCACAATATGCGCGGCTATGGCGATCCGCGTTTAACCGCCCCTTCAACTGAGTTTGATGACTGGTTGACGGCTGCGGTGACGGCAAAGGCTGACGCCCGCGCCGCGCTGCTGAGCGATTGGGAACAGGCTCCCGCCGCCCGCCAATCGCACCCGCGCGAGGAGCATCTGATCCCGCTCTTGGTCGCGGCGGGAGCTGCCAGTGGCGCGGGACAGCGGATTTATAGCGAGATTGTAATGAAGACGGCGATTTCGGGCTTTCGATTCGACTGACGGGGAATGCGGTCGGAACAATTCGCCGTCGCATGAGTTGTCGCTCTCAGGGCTATTGATGAATGGCCTTGATAGAAAGAGGATCAATCATGAAGCTTATCGCTCTCACTTTCGCCCTGCTGGCTAGCGGAACTGTATCCGCCCAGATGGCCCCAATGCCCGCCGATGGCACTGCCGCGATGCCGATGGAAATGCCGATGCCAACCTCGACAGCAATGCAAACTGCCTATCCCCCATGTTCGGCAACCCTGCAGGATCAGTGCACTCAATCCAATGCGCGCGAATCTGATACCAAGGGCGGGCCGCCTGCAAACATGCAGATGAAGCGGCATCACCGCATGACGAAACAACAGCACCGCCGGATGATGCGTAATCACAAGATGAAAATGTGATGTTTGGTTCGACCCTCACCCCGCCAGCTTGATAATCGTTTCGATCACCAGTTTTGTCTCGGCGATGTCTTCAACAGCAATCGTCGAGACCCCGGCGTCGCGCACGGGCGCATCGTTGCCGCCGGGGTAAAGCGCGTCGCCGATGAACAGCATGTCGGACAGCGCGCATCCGCTGATCCCCGCCAGTTTGTTGATGCCGTAAGCCTTGTCGATGCCGGGTTTGGTGATGTCGATGGAGGTTGACCCACCGATGCGGACGGCGAAGTCTGGCAACTGCACGTCGAGCAAGGCTTTCAAGCGGTTGCGCTTCCCAACGTCGGGGTCCCAGCTTGCCTTGACGTCGGGTGCTGCTTCTTGGCCCAGCCCGGAGAAGGTGATCTGGCTTCCGCGATCCTCAATCTGTTCGCCCCAGATGGTCTCGTCGGCAAATCCGGCGTCTGCGACAGCGCTGGTGAGTGCGGCCATCACGCGTTCGCGTTGATCGGGGGAGAAGTCATCGGCATAAATTTGCGACCAGACGCCATCAAAGCGGTAAAACTTCGTGCCGGATGTAGGGAGGAGATAGAGGTTGGCGTAATGGCCGCGCGCAGGCAGTTCGCCGAGCAATTGGCGTTCAAACTGCGGCCAGTCCCCGCCTGAAATGACGGCGACCGAACTGACGCCAAGCAGGTCAACGAACAGCCGACTCATCTCCGCATTGATCGCTTGCTTGCTCGTCGCCAGCGTACCGTCAAGGTCAAACACGATGAGTTTTCTCACTGGGGAGCGGCCATTGGCATGATCTGATCCTTTTATCATAAACATTGCAGTGAAAGAATGTTCCACTCTCACCCGCCCGAGGATGCCATCCTGAGCGATCCAAGCACATTGATCGTAAAGCCCAAGATTCCAAGGTTGAAAACAAAGGCAGCAAGGCTGTGAAATAGGACAACGCGACGAATATGGCGCGTCGTGATATCAACGTCGGACGTTTGAAATGTCATGCCGAGGATGAAGCTGAAATAGACGAAATCCCAATAATCCGGTTCGGGCGTCTCTTTGAAAATGAGGCCACCAGAATCCTGTCCGACCGCGCTTTCGGTATAAAACAAATGGGCATAGTGAAGGGCGTAGATCAGATTGGAAAACAGCCACGCCAACGACAACGTGATAATCGCCAACGGAACAGAAGGGATGATGGGTTGCGGGTTTTCTCCCACCGCAGACAATTCAAATGCCACCGCCACCAGAACTGCCATTGATACGATGGCAGTGATCAACAGAAGGAGCAGACGATTGGCATCGTTCCGCCGCGCTGCCTCCCGCATGTCACTTGCCTCTGGAAGTTTACCGCAGAGCAAGGGGATGAGAGCGACCATGAAACCTATTGCGGCCAGATTAAAGCCAAGCATGAAGCTTTCTGCCCAACCCAGCCAAGTCCGAAGCAATCCTGCGGCACAGATCAAAATTGCCGCAAACAGTTCAAATCGCCACGGTGCGATTAGTCCAAAAGGTGCGCGCCGGGTCATGTGACTTCTTTACCGCAGGATGTGGGTTTATCCAATCCGCGAAACATTTTGGTTGCCGCGCAGCTTTTGCATTTAGTTGCCTAAACGCTCGGCCCAATCGCGCAGCGCGACGATCTGCTTGGCGATCAGGGTGCGGGTCGCTTTGGACTTGTAACGGTTTGGTTCCGGTCACTTGAGATTATAAGCTCACTCAAGGAGACCGATCATGTCGATCAAGCATACAGAAGATTTCAAGCAAGA
>JAYTMV010000349.1:0-10329 GCA_043728175.1 Sphingomonadales bacterium | reverse complement strand
TCTTGCTTGAAATCTTCTGTATGCTTGATCGACATGATCGGTCTCCTTGAGTGAGCTTATAATCTCAAGTGACCGGAACCAAACCGTTACAAGTCCAATTGGCATCGAAACCGTTGCTAAGCTGGCAGCCTTCATCACCGAACATGGCGCGCTAGGCGGTGCCGTGCTTGCATATTTCAACAACGATCTTGAAGAAGCGAGCGAGGCGCTGACCGAGCGTTACCTTGGCAGCTATACCAGCCTTGCCGACTATGTGCAGGACATGACCGAAGACAGCATGACCATCCCTCAGTCGCTGCAATATTATATCGACTGGCAAGCGATGGCGCGCGACGCTGAATTGAACGGCGACTTGTTTACGATCAGCACCGCTTACAACGAAGTGCATGTGTTTGCGGGTTGCTGACATGGAGCGGCAACCGCAGACCTACCGCTTCAACTGGCAGGGCATTGAGATTGAGGCGACCTACACGCCCCGCAAATGGGGCACCATCGCCCATCTTGAAATCCGCACCGTCGTGCCCGAAGGCGCACCGCTACCCATCACCAGCACGGGCTACCGTTCGCATTTCCACCCTATCGGCACCGTTGAAGCACATGGCGGCGATGTGGTCGCACAGGTGACCGCATGGCTGGACGAGGAGGCAAAGAGGCCAGACTGGCAAGCCTATGTGACTCGCAGCAAACAGGGTGAGTTATTCTGAATCGCTCGGAATCAGGAAACAGCCTGTTTCAGGCCCGCACAGAGCATAGCGACTCTTAAAACTATTCTGCACAATTCCTACACAGGCAATTTTCGTGATATTTTACCGTGTAATATCAATGGATTACACAAATCCAAAGATTTGGAGCGGGCGAAGGGATTCGAACCCTCGACCCCAACCTTGGCAAGGTTGTGCTCTACCCCTGAGCTACGCCCGCTCTGGCGTTTGGCAGCACGAATTACTGCCGGGAAGGCGCGCTACTAACAGCGGCAATTGGTCTTGGCAAGGCTTGTCGTTGATAGAGCGACCAGCTTTCTCCCGATGGGCCAATTGCATTGCTAAACGCGATTAGCCGCATTGACGGCCCGCAGGATCGAAGCATCGGCAAGGGTGCTTCTGTTGCACTGCGCAGAGCAAAATGAAAACCCGCCGTATTGCATTTTGCTTGTGAAATGCGCAGCGGGTAATGCTGCCTTAACGCGGCAACCCTTAGCGTTGCGTGTGCGCGTTCAAGTGAAATTGTAATTCCGGCACCCTTTGGGGCGGCGCGCATGATTGCCACCAACGCCCGTTCGGGATGGCCGCGCTGGCTGGCGATCAATTGGTAGTTTTGGACAAGCGCCAATCCCAATATTCCCGTTAAAATTGCCATCATGCCGACTCTGGCGCGCGTCTGACTTATGGCAAAATGGCCGATCCATTCAGCGATGATGAAAAGGATTGCGATGGCCGAGGGCAGATAATAGCGGGCATATTGGCTATTCCCCGGATTAAAGACTGCCACTGCCACTGGCATGGTCAAGATCAGAACCGTGTAGAACCACTTTCGCTCAACGGGCATTTGCCACGTTGTGATGAGTATTGCCAAGCCAATCGCTACAATCGCAATAATTGCATAAATCGATGCTTGCGCCGCGTAGCCGACTCCCGATGTGAGTGTAAGCAACTCGGCAAGTGCGCCACCGAATAAAGACCATTCAAAAGATATATAGCCGCCCACCTGCAACCCGGTTTCGCTGCGCGTCGCGGTGATGATCACTGCCGACAAGCAGAGAATGGCGATTGCCAGCGCGGGGCCGAGTACGTCAGCCGTTACTCTGGCTGATTGAACGATCCCGTAACGCTGTACCCCGGCAAGAAATACCCAAAGTCCAAGCATCACCACCGCTGGCAGCATCGTCAAATGGGCAAGACTGCCGAGCAGCGCACATAGTGCCAATAAGAGAGTAGGCTTTGGTGCCACTTGGTTATCGAGCCATATGCCGATCCGCCAAATCATGATCATCAACGCGAGCATCATCGGCGCGTAACCGCGCGCTTCCGAACCATAAATCACCATGATCGGTGATAGGGCAAATAGCGCCGCCGTGATCAACCCGGTTATCCGGTTGCGGCGCAGACCGATCAACGCTGCAATCCATATCGTGATGCTGCTCGTAACGATTGATAGTCCGCGCATCAGCATCGGCGGGGCTTCTGGCCCTACCAATTGGAGCCACCAGCTATTTAAGTGATGATTATTGTCGTGATTGATTCGCGTGAGCACGCCCAACGCATCTCCGGCTTGTTGGGCATAAACGAGTGACCATGCCTCATCAGTCCATAACCCCCCCTGCGCCGCAAGGCAGCGCACGACAAATCCGATCAGCACAACGCCTGCGATGAGCAGTACAGCGGATCGCTGGCGTATATCTGCAACGGGTTGATCCATGTATGTCCGATTATCAGATCATGCTTAACGACTGATAACCAAATCGGGGCTTGCCTCTCGCCTGTCTCACCCCACATAGTGGATCGAGAGACACAGGAGTATTTGGTGGCAAGTTTGGGATTGAGTGCAGCCGATAAGGCAGCGGTTGAGGCATTTAAGCAGGATGTGATCGAGCCATCGATGACGCACCTGATTATCCTCGATTTTTGGGCCGAGTGGTGCGGGCCGTGCAAGACGCTGACGCCGGTGCTTGAAAAGGTCGCGGCGGATTATGCCAAC
The DNA here is from genome assembly GCA_043728175.1 of Sphingomonadales bacterium. Classification (GTDB taxonomy): domain Bacteria; phylum Pseudomonadota; class Alphaproteobacteria; order Sphingomonadales; family Sphingomonadaceae; genus Aquisediminimonas. The sequence continues at coordinate 7,635 of JAYTMV010000349.1, read as the reverse complement.
CAGGGCGTTCGGCTCGTCAAGGTCAATGTTGACGAGAATAAAGCGATTGCGGCCCAATTCCGCGTCCAATCGATCCCGACTGTCTATGCTGTGTTTCAGGGGCAGCTTGTTGCTGACCTCACGCAGATGCGCACCGAGGCACAGCTTGGCAAAATGCTTGATCAAATCCTCAAGCAACTGCCGGTGAAGGGTGAAGCGCAGTCGCTTGAGGCTGAGATAGAGCCGCTGATCGCGATGGGTGAGGATGTGCTGGCCACCGGCGATGCAGAGCGTGCGCTTGGTATCTTCGGCCAAATTGTTGATATGGCGCCTGAACATCCGGCAGCACTTTCGGGGCTTATTCGCGCGCTGGTTGGTGTGGGTGATCTGGTCGCTGCTGATGAATTGATCGCTGGGCTTACCCCTGAACTGCTTAAAGCTAAGCCTATCGTGCGCGCCACATCAGCACTCGCACTCGCGCGTGATGCCAAGCCAGTGGGTGATCTAGGCGGGCTTGAAGCGAAGATCGCTGCCAATCCTGATGACCATGCTCTGCGCTTTGAACTTGCCGGCGGGCTCATGGCGGCGGGCGACCGTGACGGCGCGGCTGACGCGCTGCTTGCGATCATTTCGGCTGATCGTGATTGGAATGAGGGGGCTGCGCGCGCGCAATTGCTCAAACTGTTTGAGGTGGTGGGGCTTGAAGATCCGTGGGTGAGTGCGCAGCGCCGTCGCCTGTCAGCGGTGCTGTTCACATGAGCGTCGCCACCGCCATCCGCATGTCAGTCTTCCCGCTTACTGGCGCACTGCTGTTCCCGAGGATGCAATTGCCGCTGCACATCTTTGAGCCGCGTTACAGGGCGCTTGTCTCAGATGCTGTCGCGCGTGATCGGCGGATCGCGATGATCCAGCCGCGCGGTAATGAACGCAGCGATAATCCCGATAAGCCAGCGCTGTTTGAAACCGGCTGCATTGGCCATATCGCTCAAGTCGAGGCGCTTGATGATGGCCGCTACAACCTTGTACTTGAAGGCGTATCGCGTTTCCGCATGGTGCGCGAACTTGATGTCACGACGCCGTTTCGCCAGATTGAGGGAATGCTGATCGACGATAGCGCCGATCCCGGTCTCGGTATTGCCGACCGGGCGAGTGTTGAGCGTGAGGCGCGGCGCTTCGCCAGTTCGCAAGGCTATGCGGTCGATTGGGAGTCGGTCACCCGGCTTGATGATGAAGCGCTGATCAACGGGATCGCCCAGATTGCGCCGTTCGATGCGGCGGCCAAACAAGCGCTGCTAGAGGCTTCGACACTGTCTGATCGGGCAGAGCTGATCGTGCAACTGATGCAGTTTTTCGGGCGGCATGACGGCGAAGACCGCGTGACGCTTCAGTGATTGATCCTGAGTTGCTGGCGGTACTGGTTTGCCCGATCACGCGTACCACGCTGATTTATGATGAAGCCGCGCAGGAGTTGATTTCGGAGGCAGCGGGTGTGGCTTACCCCATCCGGCAAGGTACTCCAGTGATGCTGATTGAGGAAGCGCGGGTGCTTGTCGCTTAGACCGCGACACCCTGAAGCAGTTTCGGCAAATCACCGCTCATCCCGCGTGCTTCGGCCATGAACAGCGATTTGAGCGGAGCAATTTTTTGAACTGCACCTAGCCCGAAACGGCGGATCGCTGAGGCTGGCTTTCCCGGAACCGAGAACAGCCGATTAAGCCCGTCAGTCGCCACCGAAACCAGCATCGTATCAAGCCCGCGCCACCGCTCATACCGCGTCAGCAATTGCGCATCGCCCAGATCAAGCCCGAGCCGCGCGCCATCGACCAGCACCTCAACTAATGCGGCCACATCGCGGAACCCAAGGTTGAGCCCTTGCCCCGCAATTGGGTGAATCCCGTGCGCGGCGTCACCCACCAGCGCGAGGCGTTCAGCGGTAATGTGCGCGGCATGGTGGAAGCCAAGCGGATAGCTTGATCGCGGCGCGGCTATCGTGACGTCGCCGAGCAACCCGCCCGAACGCTTGGCCACCTCAGCCAGAAACGCGCGTTCGGAAAGCGCCAGCACGCCCGGCGCATCCTTCGCCGTCACTGTCCAAACAAGCGCTGACCGTGTGCCGGGTTGGAGCGGCAGCAGCGCGAACGGCCCTGCGGGGTAGAAAATTTCATGCGCGATATTATTGTGATTGATGCTGTGGTCAAACGCCGAAATAATCGCGGTATGATCATATTTCCAATTGGCCACGCGGATGCCCGCAAGCGTCCGCATCGGCGAATTGCGCCCCTCGGCCGCGATGATCAGCGGCGCGCGGATCACTTCGCCATTATCAAGCGTCACTTGCGCACCCGTGCCGTCACGCTCGACAATGCTTGCCTTGGCCGGAATATGGAGCGCAACATTCTTCGCGGTGAGAATGCGCTCTCGCAGGACGCTACGCAGCACCCGGTTTTCGAGCATGATGCCAAGCGGTTCATCATCCGCCGCAGTCGTAAAATCTAGCGCGCCTTTTTGCAGGCCGTCACGCACCTCAATCGTATGGATCGCGCAGCCATGCGGTTTGAGGCCCGCGCCAACGCCAATCGTATCAAGCATCCGAAAACTGGCACTTGCCACAGCACTCGCGCGGCCATCAAAATCCGCCGCAAGCGCATCCTGCGCGGGCATCGGATCAATCACGGCGGAGCGAAGCCCATAATGATCAAGCGCAATTGCCAGCGTCTGCCCAATGAGGCCGCCGCCAAGAATGATGATATCAGTGTTTTGCATCGGAGAAGCTTAGCGAGTTGGGGCGCGGTGGGGAAGACGGGTTAGGCGCGGTAGTTCATCGCCCCATCCTGCTTCGCGCCTTTGCGGCTTCGCGCGAGAGTAATCAGGCCGCGCCGCGTGTGGCGAGGTTGCAAGGGGTTCACGCGAAGCCGCAAAGGCGCGAAGAAGAAAGGCCGTAATTTCCAAGATTCGTCCCTTTCCAAAAGTCCCGGAAATCTCAGGAAGTTGACACTGAATCGGTATATTTTCTGACCCTGCAAGATGAGAAAAATACGGCGTAATCGGCACGCCACAGCGACGCATGGATATAGGAAAATAAGAGGTAAAAACATCAACCATATTTAGAACATAACATGAATTTTTGCTGTAGGAAAGACCTGCGATTATTGCTAATCTCGCATAACCGCGAAATCCCGACATTGACAAAACTAATCCAATGCACTAGTCAGCATCATGTCATCAGACTCGCCCGTTGCCGTTGCAGAAACTGCACAATTTGCTTCGGCCTCGCGCAAGCTGTTTGATGAAACCGAGCGCGAAGAACTGACTGACTTTCTGGCGTGGAACCCGTTGGTAGGGGACGTGATCGCCGGAACGGGCGGCATCCGTAAATTGCGCTGGGCTTTGAAGGGACGCGGCAAGAGCGGAGGCGCACGCGTGATTTATTATTATCATGATGAGCGCATCCCGCTTTATCTGCTCGATGTGTATGCAAAGAATGATCAGGCCAATCTATCACTGGCCGCACGCAATGATTTCAAAAAGCTAACGGCGGCGCTCGCCGCAATCGCAAAGGAACGCAGATCATGACGACAGTTGCCGATGGCATATTGCAGGGCTTGAAAGAGGCGCTTGCCCATGCGCGCGGTGAGGATGTTGGCTGCAGCGTCCACCAGCCCAAAATCCTCGACGTCCGCGCGATCCGCGCCAAGACGGGGATGACGCAGGAAGCCTTCGCCCAGCGCTTCGGCTTCAGCGTCAACACGCTGCGCCACTGGGAACAAGGCAAACGCTACCCCGAAGGCCCAGCGCGGTCATACCTGAAGGTGATTGATCGCGACCCCGAGGCCGTGGTGCGGGCGTTACGGGCGGCTTAAATTGGCAAGCTATTTAATGTATCACCACAATTGATAATGAACCCTAAAAGCTCCATCCTTTCGCTTTCAAAAAGCCCTCGAAGTTCATGCAATCAACTTCAAAATGCTCGCAGACGTTCGGGATTTTAGCAGCATTTGGCTTGAAGCGCTCTTGCGTCACAACAGTTCCGCCATTTTGCTTTGCGGCGGCAATTAGAAAAGGATCAGCAACGGGTTGACCGGTCGTTTGAGCTTTGGCGGAAATTAACTGACCAAAGTGAGGTACAGAAAAAATCTGCCCAACAAATGCAGCTTCGGCAGGCGTTGGGGTTTTGAAAATTCCAGAGTTGCGCTTCGCCCACTCAATCACTTTTGTCTCGGGGCAAGCTTCAAGCTCACGCCACACTTCTCGCACAGATAGGACTTCACCCTGATCAACTGCTTCCTGAAACAAGCTCCAAAAGGTCACAAAGATATCTTGGTAATATCGCTCCAATTCACGAAAGCTGCTTGTATCTATGAAATAGATCATGCGGCCAGATTCCGAAGAAAGCGACTTTCGAGTTCGTCAACGTGCTTCGCCTTGACACCAATGAAATCAGCGGCTTCATCGACAGTGATCTGACGGCGGCCATAGCGAGAAAATACTTCAGCCATAAGGCGTTCACTGAGATAGGCGCCTTTTGTAAGATAGAAGCTACCTCCAACTTTTGCCTGATCTGCGCCTCGTTTATCCCATTCAGCCTTGCGTTGGTTATAAAAGGCTTTCCCTACTCTGCCTGCGTCTAAGAATTTGCGTAGAATAACCTCACGGCTAACGCCATATCTACCAGCGAGAAGGGTAAAATCATCATCTGAACAAGCTTCGATGTTTTGCATAAGTCTGTCAGACTGAATTGCAAAATCATCTGAAGGAACCAGGATTTCTGCTGCTATAGCATTGCAGAATCTCTCAATCTTTTGTTCACCGATGGGCAGTCGATTCAACGGAGCATCATCAAAAGTGCTAATCGCTCGGCGGCCGAGAAGGACATGGGCCAACTCATGTAACAAACTGAAAATTTGGCGATTTTTAGCAGTGCTGTTGTTGATCATGACAACTGGAAGTTCCTGATGCTCCAAGCAAAAGCCGGAAATCTCACTCTGCTTAAAGCTATCTTTGAACACGAACACCCCAGCGGTTTCTATAGCTTTTCGCCAGCGTTTGAGCGCCTCGTCCGAGCTGAGGGTTCCCAGCCCGTTTGCTCCCAATGGTGTTATATCTAATTCTTTGCGCACAGCAGCACCCTGCTCTTGGATAGGTGCTGACACGTCCAACTGAATACGTTTCCAGATCGGATTTTCTGAGGGTGAGCGTCCCCCAAATAACTCAACCAGCGATGCCTGATAATCTCTTGCTCGTCGGATTAACAACACGGTTTCGCGGGTGAGGGCACGCAAATCGGCGTCTGGCAGCGCTCGAAACTCTGCCTCAGGGAACGGCTCTAATGGTCGTACAGGCAAAAAGAAAATCGCAAGGGGGCGCTTGTACAACTCATATGCAAGCTTTTCGAGTTGTGCGTATGAGGGTGAGGTTTCACCCGACTCCCAAGCCTCAACTTCTCCAATCGATCTTTTAAGTCGCGCAGCAACTTGTTCGCGAGAAAGATGTGCAGATTCACGGGCCCACCTCAGCAGATCGGGTTGAACTCCCGGCAAAGATGATGCTTTCGCCATTGTCGCTTTCAATATTGACCAACAGCAAAAAGCGTAGCTTGTTGAAGTGAAAAGACCAAGCCTGTTTTACCCAACGCAGGCGGGAATTCATAACCACAGGCCTTGGGACTGTTGGTCTCACCCCCCCATCGCCTCCGCTGCGATGCTCTCCGCTTCGATCAGCAGCGCATCATCAGTATCCGCCCCCGCCACGCGTTCGCGCCCGATCAGGACGAGCACTGGCACTGCGAGTGGCGAAACACGCTCCAACTCCTTATGCACCATTGTTGCCGCCGCGCGGTCGAGGAGTGCGCCCAATCGGCCTACGTCGGTCATCTTGGCGCGGGCATCGGCCCAGGCGGCTTCAAGGAGGATGTGGTCGGGCTCATAGCGGCGCAACACATCGTAGATCAGGTCGGTTGAGAAGGTGACTTGCCGCCCCGATTTGCGTTTGCCGGGGTGCTGGCGCTCGACGAGGCCTGAGATGACCGCGACTTCACGGAAGGCGCGTTTTAGGAGGTGTGAGTTTTCGACCCATTCGACGAATTCACCCGTCATGATATCGCTCGAAAACAGGCTTTTGGGATCAGTGACGGGCTTGAGGCTCCAGATCGCAAAGGCATAATCGCTCGCGACGAAGCCAACGGGGTTGAGTCCGCGCGCCTCCATCCGTTTGGTGATCAGCATCGCGAGCGATTGGTGCGCGTTCCAGCCTTCAAAGCTGTAGGTGACCGTATAATATAGGCCGTCACGCGGGAATGTCTCGACGAGCAACTGGTCAGGGCGCGGCAGGATCGAACGCTTGCCCTGCATGGTCAGCCAATCGCGGACGTCCTTGGGGAAGCGCGCCCAACTGCTGGGGTCAGCGAGAAAACCGCGCACACGCTCGGCAAGGTGGGTGGTGAGCGGCATCCGCGCACCCTTATAGCTCGGGATTTGCGCGCGTTTGGAAGTGGCGCGGACGAACAAGTCGGTCGCGTCCATGCTTTCGACCTCAAGCGCGATGCCGGAGAAATAGAAACGATCACCCGGCGAAAGCGAGGCCGCGAAATATTCGTCGAGCATCCCGAGTTTGCGCCCGTTGCGGAAGCGCACGCCCATCATCGGCGCGTCAACGATGATTCCCGCGTTCAGCCTGTGCTGTGCGGCGAATTTGGGGTGAGTCACGCGCCATAGCCCGTCGGGTGCCTGCACCAAACGGCGGAACTTGTCATAGGCCTTGAGCGCATAGCCGCCCGTTGAAATGAGGTGAAGCAGCCGCTCAAACGTCGCGAAGTCAACGTCTGCAAACGGCGCGGCACTTTGCACCTCGGCGAACAGCGTTGCGGCATCGAATGGTGCAGCGCAGGCGCAGGCCATGATATGCTGGGCGAGGACATCAAGCCCGCCGGGGCGGAAGGGATCGCCGTCACGCTCGCCCGCTTTGATTGCGTCGAGCGCGGCCTCGGCCTCCAAATATTCAAAGCGGTTGCCGGGGACGACGATGGCCTCGCTCGCCTCATCAAGGCGGTGGTTGGCGCGGCCTATCCGCTGGAGCAGGCGCGAGGCTCCCTTGGGCGCGCCCATCTGGATGACGCAGTCAACATTGCCCCAATCCACGCCGAGATCAAGGCTCGCGGTGGCAACGAGCGCACGGATTTTGCCCGCCGCCATCACGTTTTCAACCTTGCGCCGCGCCTCGATATCAAGGCTGCCGTGGTGGATGCCGATGGGGAGTTTGAGCTCGTTGGCGTCCCACAGTTTCTGGAAGGTCAGCTCGGCCAGCCCGCGCGTGTTGCAGAAGATGATCGTCGTCGCGTGCTGTTCAATCTCGGCCATTACTTGTGCGGTGGCATAGGCACCCGAATGCCCGCCCCAAGGGATTTCGCCCTCGGGAAGGAGGATCGCGATATCGGGCGGTGCACCTTCATCGCCGATGACTAGGCGCACAGGATTGGGGGAGAGCCAGTGCTGATACTCTGCCGGTTCGGCCACCGTTGCCGAGAGCGCAACGCGGCGCATCGCGGGCGCAATCATCGCTAGTCGCGCGATTGACAGGCTGAGCAAATCGCCGCGTTTCTGCGTAGCGAAGGCGTGGACTTCATCGATGATAATCGTCTTGAGCCCAGCAAACATCGTAAAG
>JAYTMV010000348.1:0-6673 GCA_043728175.1 Sphingomonadales bacterium | reverse complement strand
AATGATGAGGCGATTGCGAAGAAGATCAATTCGGCAGTCTTCCCCGGCCTACAAGGCGGCCCGCTGATGCACGTTATTGCAGCGAAGGCCGTTGCGTTTGGCGAAGCGCTTCAGCCTGATTTCAAGCTGTATGCAGCGGCAACGGTTGAAAATGCCAAGGTGCTGGCGGCAACGCTCAATGAGCGCGGGGCAAATCTGGTTTCGGGCGGCACTGACACGCATCTTGCGCTGGTTGATCTGACCCCGCTCGGCGTAACCGGGCGTGATGCTGACGAAGCGCTTGAGCGCGCAAGCATCACCTGCAACAAAAACGGCATTCCCAATGATCCGCTGCCGCCCGTCAAAACCAGCGGAATTCGCGTTGGATCACCTGCAGGCACCACGCGCGGATTTGGCCCGGCTGAATTCCGTGAAATCGGTCATATGATCGCTGACGTGCTTGAAGGCTTACGCAGCAAGGGCGAACACGGCGATGCCACGGTCGAGGCGGACGTCAAGACGCGCGTCCGCGCGCTGTGTGACCGCTTCCCAATTTACCAAGGCTTCTAAATGCGTTGCCCCTTTTGCGGCCATGAGGACAGCCAAGTAAAGGATTCGCGTCCGACCGATGATAATGCGGCGATCCGGCGGCGGCGGCAGTGCGAAGCGTGCGGCGCACGCTTCACCACGTTTGAGCGCATTCAGCTTCGCGAGATGACCGTCCTTAAATCGGAAGGTCGCAAAGAAGTGTTTGAGCGTGAAAAGCTCGAACGATCGGTCACCATCGCCTGCCGCAAGCGCCCGATTGAGCCGACGCAGATAGACCGCGTTGTCACTGGCATTCAGCGCCAGCTTGAAACGCAGGGCGAAAGCGAAATCCACTCAAGCCGGATTGGCGCGCTCGTAATGGATGCGCTCAAAGGCCTTGATAGCGTTGCCTACATCCGCTTCGCCAGCGTCTATAAGGACTTCGCCGAAGCCAAGGATTTCGAGGAATTTGCCGGCGCTGTGAAAGAAGCGGGCGAGGGGTGACCCCCCCCATCATCATCCTTGTCCGCCCGCAGCTTGGCGAAAATATTGGTAAGGCGGCACGCGCAATGCTCAATTTTGGGCTGACAGAAATGCGGCTAGTCTCGCCGCGTGACGGCTGGCCCAATCCTTCGGCAGGGCCAGCGGCAGCAGGCGCAGATATTGTGCTCGATCAAGCACCGGTTTTTGAAAGCATCGCCGATGCAACGGCGGACTGTGCGCATATCTATGCCACCAGCGTTCGGCGGCGCGGGGTGATCAAGCCCGTCGCAACGCCCGCCGAGGCAGCCCTCACTATCCGCAGCGAAGCGGGGCGCAGTGCAATCCTCTTTGGCCCAGAGCGCGCAGGCCTTGAAAATGATGATGTTGCGATTGCGCGGACGCTGATTACCGTTCCGGTTAATCCCGAATTTGGCAGCCTCAACTTAGCTCAAGCAGTGATCCTTGTCGCGTATGAATGGTCAAAGGGTGAGGCGCTTGCCCAGCCTTCCAAGATCGATCTTGATCCACCTGCACCGCAGGCCGAACTTGACGGCATGATTGGCCAGCTTGACGCGATGTTAGAGGCAACAGGACATTTCCACCCGCCTGATCGGGCACATATTGATCGGCAGATGATACGCAGCATCCTCACCAAGCCTAGCTGGTCAGCGCAGGAGGTGCGCACGCTGCGCGGGGTGCTCCGTTCGCTTGGGCGACGCCCTAAAAAATAGTTTTGAGATGCTTGCTACCCTGTGTTAATCTCCTCAAACTGTTTGTTTTTGGGGTTATCTGATATGATTATTTCAACTGGCTTTTTGGCACTCGCAATGATGGCTGATGCAGCAACAACTGCGCCTGCAACGGCGGCAGCAGTGCCGATTGATCCAATGGAAAAGGTGGTTTGCCGCCGATTTACTGAAACAGGTACTCTGGCGAAGTCAAAACGCGTCTGTTTGACCAAGCGTGAATGGATAGCTGCCGATGAAAAAGGGCAGAAATTTGCCGAAGATGTCGTGCGTGATGGTAACAAAGGCGCCATATTCCAGTAGGATGACGCCATAGGCTTGACTTGATCGCGTTACCCACTAAACGCGCACGCTTCGCAATTGACTCTGCACTCCGGTGAAGCAGATGTCCTGCCTGACTTCTGGTCGGGTAGCGCGGTTCCGGAATTTTTGAACGACACAACGCAATTGAAGGATACTCTATGTCAAAGCGCCAGAGCGCCAAGTATAAACTCGACCGCCGGATGGGCGAAAACATCTGGGGTCGGCCAAAATCACCTGTAAACAAGCGCGAATATGGCCCCGGCCAACACGGTCAGCGCCGCAAAGGCAAGGTTTCTGATTATGGCCTGCAACTTAAGGCCAAGCAGAAGCTTAAGGGCTATTACGGCGAAGTCACCGAAAAGCAGTTTAAGAGCACCTATCAGGAAGCTGATCGGATGAAGGGCGATACCTCGCAGAATCTTATCGGTCTGCTTGAACGCCGCCTTGATGCGGTGGTGTACCGCGCCAAATTTGCGCCGACCGTTTTCGCGTCGCGCCAGCTTGTCAGCCACGGCCATGTTTACGTCAACGGCGTAAAGTGCAACATTGCATCGCGCCGCATCGCGGTTGGTGATGTGATTTCGCTTGGAACAAAGGCACAGGAGATGGCGCTTGTGATCGAAGCACAAAGCCTGCCCGAGCGTGACATTCCGGATTATGTCGTCACTGACGGCGCATCTAAGGCCACTTTCAGCCGGGTGCCAACGCTTGATGAAGTGCCTTATCCTGTGAAGATGGAACCAAACTTGGTCGTCGAATTTTATTCGCGCTAATCTGAGCCACATTTTCTTAAAAAGGCGGTCTTTATGGCCGCCTTTTTTTCGCCTGGTGTGTGACAATTCAGGGGGTCTGTTTTCTCCTCTGGAAGTGTAAAAATTCTTTACAAAGGTGACAAAAGTAACGCATATCGCATGGATTTCACTGGTTAAATCGTCCCATTTTGATACATGGACACCCCACTTCGTTCGCGCAAGTTTGCACCAGTTTATAATGTCTGAAGGCATGTCGTTTAGGCGCGCTATTACGTGAAATGTACCGTCGCGCGCGCGTAAGCGGGAGTCGATAATTTCGGAATTTGGGAGGATATGAACTCCCACCTGCGCGCGAATGACAGAGTTTTCATCAAAAATCATTAGGAACATTATAAGAACAATGTTTAAAAGTCAAGCGTTGATGTGTGATTCCGAGCGACGTGCGGCGCGTTTGGGGGTGGATCACTCTAAAATCATCACCCTCAATTTAAAATGAACTCTATATTAACAAAACACCCTGTTGCAACAAAGCAACCATTGATTATTTTGTTTTGGTTAATGTTTCTGTTCATAATCGGTCAATAATTCTCCTGCAATGATACATCATCCCTATCATGGGACTTGTTAATGTGGAGAAAATATAATGCGTAAACTTGCTTATGTAGCGGCCGTTGCCGCGATGACTGCTGCTGTGCCAGCCTATGCTTCTGGTGAAGGGCGTGTTGAGGCGCGCGGCGGGATTGCATTCGCAGGCGGCCAGGAAGAAGCCTTCATCGGTGCTGCGGCTGGCTATGATTTTGATCTTGGTGACAAAGCCTTTGTTGGCATCGAAGCCGGTGCGGACAAGGTTTTGCAGGGTGGTACGGATGTACTGTTCAGCGTTGCAGGCCGCCTCGGCGTAAAAGCGGGTGACAAGGCGCGTATTTATGCGCTTGGTGGCTACGGCGTTGCTGGCGGCGAAGATGATCCCTTTATCGGTGGCGGCGTTCAGTTCAATCTTGGTGCCAAGGCTTATGGCAAGGTTGAATATCGTCGCGTCCTCTCGAGCAATGCGACTGACGTAAATCTGGCAGGCGTTGGCTTCGGCATTCGCTTCTGACCCTAGATCACATGAGCAAAAGGGCGGTCTGGCAACAGGCCGCCCTTTTTCGTTGTGCGCAGGCGCAGTCTTTGCCATCACAGTGCCAACAGTTGAACGGCCAAGGATAATGAAATGAATCGATATATGCTCACACTGGCGCTTGCGGCGACCATCGCGCAGCCCTCTCTTGCCGCCCCGCGCAAGTCAGCGCCAAAGCCAGCAATATCGGTGAGTACGCTCAAAACTGTCACGCGGACGCTCTCTTCCGACGCTTATGAAGGCCGCGCACCGACCTCCCCTGCTGAAGCCAAAACCATCGCCTATATCGCAGAGCGTTTTCGTGCGGCGGGCCTAAAGCCCGGCAATAAGGGCAGTTGGTATCAGAAAGTGCCGCTTGTTGAGATCACGTCCGATCCCAAAATGGCACTCTCCATCAGCGGCGGAAAAGAACCGCTGAGCTTTGCGTACAAGACCGATATGGTCGCCTCATCCTACCGCGTCTTGCCGCAAACTGATATCAAGGATAGCGAGGTCGTCTTCGTTGGCTACGGCATCAACGCGCCAGAGCGCGGCTGGAATGATTATGCCGGGATTGATGTGAAGGGCAAAACGGTCATCATCCTCATCAATGATCCTGATTATGAAATGAAGGATTTGAACGGCCCGTTTGAAGGCCGCGCGATGACCTATTATGGCCGCTGGACATATAAATATGAGGAAGCCGCGCGGCAAGGTGCTGCGGCTGCACTCATCGTCCATGACACATTCCCCGCCGCTTACCCGTGGGGCGTGGTCGTCTCAAGCTGGACGGGGCCGCAGCTTAATCTTGATGCCACCAACAATCATATGGATGCAACGCAAGCCAATGGCTGGATCACGGGTGAGGCCGCCACCAAGCTGATGGCATCGGCAGGCAAGGATTTGCCAGCGCTGATGGCCGCCGCAAAGCAAAAGGGCTTTGCCGCTGTGCTGCTTGGTCTGAAAGCCAATCTGTCATTCGCAAACGAGATCAAGCGTCAGGCCTCAAACAATGTCGTCGGCATCCTGCCCGGCAAGACACGTCCGGGCGAATATGTGCTGTATTCGGCGCATTGGGATCATCTTGGGCTGTGTGAGCCGATCAACGGCGACAATATTTGCAACGGCGCGCTTGATAATGCGACGGGCACAGCAGGCCTGATCGCGCTTTCCGAGGCGCACGCCAAGGCAGGCGCAGCGGGGCGTTCAATCGTCTTCCTTGCAGTGACTGCCGAAGAGTCCGGGCTGCTTGGTTCAGCCTATTACGGCGCAAACCCGATTTATCCACTCGCCAAAACCGCTGGCGGGATCAACATGGATGGGCTCAACGTCATTGGCCGCACGCGTGATGTGACCGTGATCGGCAAAGGAAAATCCGAGTTAGAGGCGATCCTTGCACGTTATGCCAAGGGGCAGAACCGCACACTCGTTCCCGAAGCCGCGCCCGAAAAGGGCAGCTTCTTCCGCTCGGATCATTTCAGCCTTGCCAAATACGGCGTACCAATGATCTATTTCGACAGCGGCGAGGATTTGGTGACTGGCGGCGTCGAGGCAGGTGCCTCTGCATCGGAGGATTACACCACCAACCGCTATCATAAGCCGCAGGATGAATATCGTGCCGATTGGAATTGGGAGGGTGCCGTCGAGGATCTCACGCTCAACTACCAGATCGGTCGCAACCTCGCAACGATCACGGCCTGGCCCAACTGGTTCCCAAGCGCAGAATTCAAGGCAATCCGAGACAAATCACGCGGGGGGAAATGACGCTCAGTTCAAAAGACATGGAATGCCTAATCGCTTGGCCTGAGCCGCAAACCGCTTGTCGCGCGTCCAGATGATAATAGCATCGTTGTGCTCAGCGGCTGCGATCAGGTGGGCATCAACAAATCCCAACCCAGTTCCATTCAAGCCGTTATCGATCACGCAGTCGTAAAACTTAGCCTCGCTAACAGGCTCGATGCGAGGGAGTGAGGCAAGCAATGCGATCACTTTATCAAGTGGCCTGATGTTTCCCATGATCAACTCACCAATGATATATGGGTGAATAAGAAGGTCATTGAGAGTGAGCAATTTTGTCAGTTCAGGCTCTTCATCTCTGAAATGATCGATCCAGACCGACGTATCGACGAGGATCATATCGACGGACGCTCGCGTGGCGGTACGATAAGATCAGGCATCGTCCCGCCGAGCGCAATCAACTGTCGCGCTGCCTCACGTGCGATAAGCGCCTTGAGTCCCTCCGACACAAGCTGATCCTTATCTGTAATACCCGTAAAAGCTCGCGCACGTTCCCAAAGGTTCGCATCAGGCGAATATGAGTGCTGCGACGTAGATTGCCGCTCAAACTCAACGCACTTTTGAACTAGGTCAACGCGTCGCTTGCGCCAACCTGCGCCTGCCCACCCTGTCACCTGACTATGCCCCTTCCCCTGCTGGTTTGCCCACCATGCGCTGTGACGATATGCGCTGGGGGGAAGAGGAAAGCCTAAAATCTGTTCAACTTCTTCAAAACTGGCTTCCCATACGGACTCGTTGCGGCCACGAAGAAATTGTGCAAGCGGTTCATATCGTGACATAATCGAATCTCCTTGAACTAAGATACTAACTATAGTTGGAACTATGTCAAAATACTATCAATCCCCTGAATGGGAACAACATTCGTCTGTATGGATCGGCTTCCCCAGTGCTGCTGACCTGTGGCTAGACGATCTTGACGGTGCGCAGGCTGAAGTAGCGGCGTTTGCGCGCGCAGTACATTCTGTTGGCAAGGGAGAGCGCGTTGA
>JAYTMV010000347.1:0-10932 GCA_043728175.1 Sphingomonadales bacterium | reverse complement strand
GCATCTGAAGAAGACCGCGCGGCGATGCGGCTGCATGATATTGGGATCGAGCTGGTCAAAAAAGACGGCGTACTTGGTGGCCGTGTGTTCGTTGGCGGCGGTATGGGCCGCACGCCAATGATCGCGCCTGAGATCAATCCGTTCGTGCACGCCGACGATTTGCTCAGCTACATTGAGGCGTGCCTGCGCGTGTACAATCGCTACGGCCGCCGTGATAATATCTACAAAGCGCGGATCAAAATCCTCGTCCATGAAATCGGTGCTGACGCCTACCGCGATCAAGTCGCCGAGGAATTTATCCACGTTAAGAAACTTGGCATTGACCCGCCGATTGCCGAGTTTGACCGGATCAGCGCCTTCTTCGCGCCACCTGCTTTTGAAGCGAATCTAAGCGACGACATTGACCGCAGCGATCCCGATTTCGCGGTCTGGCTTGATCAGAATGTGAAGCCGCACAAGCAGGCGGGTTACGCCATCGTCAACATCAGCCTCAAACCAATCGGCGGCATCCCTGGCGATGCGAGCAGCGCACAAATCGACGTAATGGCTGACCTTGCCAAAACCTACAGCTTTGATGAACTGCGCGTCACTCATGCACAAAACATCGTCCTGCCCCATGTCGCCAAGCGCGATCTGTATGTGGTGTGGGCGGCGCTTAATGAGGCCAGCCTCGCCAATGCCAATCTTGATCTGGTCAGCGATATCATCGCCTGCCCCGGCATGGATTATTGCAGCCTTGCCAATGCCCGCTCAATCCCGGTGGCGCAGAAGATCGCCACCCGCTTTGCTGATCCAGAGCGGCAGCGCGATATTGGAGAGCTCAAGCTCAAAATATCGGGCTGCATTAACGCCTGTGGGCATCATCATGCCGGGCACATCGGCATCCTCGGCGTCGACCGTAAAGGCGTTGAAAATTATCAGCTTACGCTTGGCGGGTCGGGTGCCGAAGATGTCTCAATCGGCAAAATCACCGGCCCCGGTTTCGATGAAAACGGCATTGTCGATGCGGTAGAAAAGGTCGTCGAAAAATATCGCGACCTGCGCGAGGGCGAGGAACGCTTCCTCGACACCTACCGCCGCGTTGGCATGGAACCATTTAAGGAGGCGATTTATGGGTGATAATCATGAAGAGCCAGCCGTCACGCTTGACGCGTTCCTCGATCAATCAAACGCAACCGCCGTTCGGCTTGAGCCAGATGAGGATGCGCGCGCGCTAATCCCCTATCTTGATCGGCTCGCGCTGATTGAAATTGCCTTCCCTACGTTTCGCGACGGGCGCGGCTATTCGTCGGCTCGCGTATTGCGCGAGGCCGGATATAAGGGCGAACTGCGCGCCGAGGGAGATGTCCTCGTTGATCAAGTGCCCTTCATGCGCCGCTGCGGCTTTGACAGTTTCGCGCCCGCCAAGCCCTTGAATGAAGCGGCGGTTGAGGCGGCGCTTGCGCGTTACGAGCATGTCTATCAACGCGCGGCGGATGCCGGCGTACCAGCGTGGAAACTGCGTCATGGCTAGTGCTGCGCTGCGCATCCCTGATCAAATCGACTTGCGGCCACGCTATACCGAGGCCGACGCGATCCGCCTGAATAATATGTTTCGCGGGCGCGATACGGTTGAGATGCTCACCGTCCTCCTCAAGGAACATATGCTTGGGGACGCGGCCATTGTTTCAAGTTTTGGTGCCGAGAGCGCGGTTCTGCTCCATTTGATCGGCAGCATTGATCCCCATGTCCCCGTGATCTTTCTCGAAACGGGCAAGCATTTTCCTGAGACGCTGGCTTACCGCGACACATTGATTGAGCGCATTGGGCTGACTAATCTGCGCAATATTACACCCAACGCTGAAGCAATCACAGACAAGGACGCGACGGGGCTGCGCTGGTCTTATGATCCCGATGGCTGCTGCGAAATCCGCAAGGTAATTCCCTTGAAGGCCGCGCTTGCGCCGTTCGATGCACAGTTTACCGGACGCAAGGCATTCCAATCCAAAACGCGTGAGCGGCTGCCGCGTTTTGAAGTTGAGGAGGGCCGCCTCAAGGTCAACCCACTCGCCGATTGGGACAGGGCAGCGATTGATGCGTACATGATCGAGCATGATCTGCCTGTGCATCCGCTGGTCGCGCAAGGCTATCTCTCAATCGGCTGCGCGCCGTGCACGTCAGTGGTCAAACCCGGTGAAGATCCGCGCTCGGGCCGTTGGCGCGGATGGGATAAGGTTGAGTGCGGCATCCATACCCCGGTCGACGGCGGCGGGATGGATGATCCGATTTTCTAAAACTCATCCCCGCCGTTCGGGCACATAGCCTTCTTCGACAAAATCACTGAACCGGGTAATCTGCGCCTCAAATCGCAGCTTGACCTTGCCCGTTGAGCCGTGGCGCTGTTTGGCGACGATCAGTTCGGAAAGGCCGAACACGCCCGCCATTTCCGCCGCCCACTTGTCATGATCCTCATGTGTTTTGGCGTCACTACTCGCATCAGGCCGTTTTGGCTCACGCGACTGGACATAATATTCCTCGCGGTAGACGAACAGCACAATGTCGGCGTCTTGCTCAATCGACCCAGATTCGCGCAAATCGGAAAGTTGGGGGCGCTTATCCTCACGCGATTCAACAGCGCGGCTAAGCTGAGAAAGCGCAAGCACTGGAACGTTCAATTCCTTCGCCAAGGTCTTTAACCCGCGCGAAATTTCCGAAATTTCCTGAACGCGGTTGCCTTCGGATGATCGCCCTGAGCCTTGCAGCAGTTGGAGATAATCAACGATGATCAATCCAATCCCGTGCCGCCGTTTAAGCCTGCGCGCGCGCGTCCGCAGCGCGGCGATTGTGAGGCCGGGCGTATCATCAATGAACAGCGGCAATGTCTCAAGTTCCCCCGCCGCGCGCGCCAAATTGCGGAAATCCTGCTGGCCAATCTTGCCCATGCGTAAAGACTCAGAGCTGATCCCCGAATTTTCCGACAGGATACGCGTCGCGAGCTGATCGGCGGACATTTCGAGGCTGAAAAACGCCACTTTCGCGCCAACCGATTTTTCGGGCGCGATCCCGTCCTCCTCATCACGCAGCCAGCGCCGCGCGGCATTATAGGCGATGTTGGTGGCAAGCGCGGTCTTGCCCATGCCTGGGCGACCCGCGAGGATCAGCAAATCGGAGTGATGCAGCCCGCCGGTTTTGGCGTTCATACTATCAAGCCCAGTCGTGACACCCGATAAGCCGCCACCCGCATTCAGAGCCTTTTCAGCCAGTTCAACTGCCATCCGCGTGGCTTGGCCGAAGGTTTTGACGCTGCCTTGCTCGCCGCCTTCCTCAGCAACTTTGTAAAGTGCGACTTCGGCCTCTTCGATTTGCTCCTTTGGCGTGACGGCATCACTCGTGTCCATCGCGCGTTCAGTCATCGTCCGGCCAACCGATACAAGCTCCCGCAAAAGCGCCAGATCATAAATTTGCGCGGCAAAATCGCGCGCACCGATAAGTGCTGCCCCGCTGCCCGTCAGCTTTGCAAGATAGGCGGGGCCGCCAAGCGCCTTCATCGCCTCATCGGCTTCAAACTGCGGCTTGAGCGTCACTGGATTGGCAATCATGTTGCGATCAAGCAGCAGCAGGATCGAATCGTAAATCCGCCCGTGAACAGGCTCATAAAAATGATCTGCACGCAGCTTTAGCTGCACATCCTCGGCAATCCGGTTGTCAATCATGAGCGCGCCGAGGAGGGCCGCCTCCGCCTCGATATTGTGGGGAAGCTCGGTTACGCCTTCGGGCGTTGGTACGGAAAATAGAGGTGCAGTTGCCATAATGCCTCTTTGGCCAGCGCCACTGCTTATCACAACCCAAGGCGGAAAAGAACAACGGGGATAACTCGGTTGATCTTCGTCCCCGCCTCGGCAATATGGCCGCTCTATGGCTGATCCGCGTATTATCCACATTGAACTTGATCAGGGCACGATTATCTGGCGCAGCGCCGATATCGAGCAGGAGCGGCGCATTGCCATTTTCGATCTGCTTGAGGGCAATTTGTTCGCACCCGAACGTAAACATGATGATGGCTATGCAGGGCCATATCGCGTGACGATCCGCGTTGAAGAGGGGCGGCTGGCGTTCGATATCTACCGTGAGGATCAAACCCCGCTTGAATCGGTAATCCTTGGGCTTGGCCGCTTTCGCCGCCCAATCAAGGATTATTTCGCGATTTGTGACAGCTATTTTCAGGCGGTGCGGCAGTCCACGCCAACACAAATTGAAACGATCGATATGGCGCGGCGCGGCATCCATAATGAGGCAGCGGAGCTGCTCAAAGAACGGCTTGAGGGCAAGATTACGATTGATTTTGATACCGCGCGGCGGCTGTTCACGCTCATTTGCGTTCTGCATATCAAAGGGTGAGGATGGCCGCGCGTACCCCTGCCCTGCTGATTAAGCGGATCATATTTGCGTTTGCCGCATTGGCAATTGCCACAGCGTTGCTGTGGGTTTTCGCAACGCGCTGGGCTCCACCCCGCGCCACTTATCCGTTGCAGGGCATTGATGTTTCGGCAGCGCAAGGTGAGATTGATTGGCGTAAAGTCCGCGCGGAAGGCGCTGATTTTGCCTATATCAAGGCCAGCGAGGCCGCTGATATCCGCGACGCACGTTTCGCCGAGAATTGGCAAGCCGCGCGCGAGGCCGGGCTACGGCGCGGCGCTTACCATGCTTTTACACTTTGCCGCTTGGCGCGCGATCAGGCGACGAATTTCATTGCGACAGTGCCTCGCGAGGCGAATATGTTACCTGCCGTCGTCAGCCTAGCGTTTGAAGGCAGTTGCACCGCGCGGCCTGATCGCAAAGTGTTGCTCAGCGAAATTGCACTTTTTATCGAAATGGTTGAGGCGCATACTGGCAAGGCGATGATCCTTTATATGACCAAAGATTTTGAAGATGCCTATCAGGTGAGCAGCGCGGTCGACCGCTCGCTCTGGCTGCGGCGGATGTTTTTCGCGCCCTACTATGGCAGCCACCCCTGGGTGATCTGGCAGGCAAGTAATCAGCGGCGGATTGACGGCATAGTTGGCCCGGTTAATTGGAATATAGTGCAACCATGACTGACGACCTGATCAACGCCGCGCGCGCCGCCGCCGCAAATGCTCATGCGCCATATTCAGGCTTTGGCGTGGGCGCTGCGGTTCGCCTTGAAAGCGGCGAAATCATTACTGGCTGCAACTTTGAAAACGCCAGCTACGGGTTGACCCTCTGCGCCGAAACCGTGGCACTGGCGACGGTCAATGCGCAGGGTAAGCTGCGCCAAGTGCGCGAAATTGCCGTGATCGGTGGAAAATTGGTAGACGGCACAATCACTGGCAGCGCTCCAGTCAACCCATGCGGACGGTGCCGCCAAGTCATCAACGAAGCTGCACAGATGAGCGGGCATGACACCGAAATCCACTGCGCCTCAGCAGACGGCGTGAACGTGACACACCACCGCATTTCACAGCTTCTCCCCCACCCCTTCGGCCCGGCTGATCTTGGCTTTGCATAGCGTTCAGCCACTCGCGTTCAGCTCTCCCATGCCTGTGAGACGCATTACCCCAGTGCCAGGGAGTTCGACACGCAGTTCAAGCGTACCCCCTGCGGCTTCGACAAATCGACGCAGCGTCGAGAGATAAAGGTCAGTCTGCCGCTCAATTTTAAGAACGGCGGGCTGCTTAACGCCAAGCCCCTGCGCAATCTGCTCCTGCGTCCGTTCGGCCAGCAAACGCAGCGCCTTCAACCCCTCAACCTCGGCACGAAGCTCAGCAGTGCGGGCCTTCACTCGCGCTTGGCTCTCTGGCGGCATAGAGGCGATGACTTCTTCGATCGTTCGTCCCATCTTACTGCTCCTTCAAATTCGATAAATGCGCCGAAAAACGCTTGTCAGCTTTATCAATCAATGCTTTGTAAAAGCGTTTCTGAGCAACGCCCGCTTTGTCACCCGCAACAAGAACGATGGCCTTACGCTCAGGATCAAACGCAAACGCCACGCGCCATACACCATCTTCAGTTATGAACCGCAATTCCTTCATATTGCTGTACTTTGAACCTGCCAAAGTATCAGCATGTGGCCTGCCGAGCATTGGCCCATAAGTCACAAGCAGCATGACAGATGCCGCCAAAGCTTCCTGCACATCAAGTGACAGAGCCTGAAATTCAGGCTCAAACGCATCATGAAATATTACCTTCCAAGACATCAGGCTTCATAACCTTTAAGCTATATTTTGTCCACAGATTTCTCGACGCATCAACCCTATCCCTCTTGCCCCTACCCCAAATTAGGGCAATAGCACGGCGCAAGAATAGGGAGGCCGCATGTCAATTTTGAGTGATAAATGGATCCGCGAAGCCGCGACCACACAGGCAATGATCGAACCCTTTGTTGAGGCACAGCGGCGTGATGGCTGCATCAGCTATGGCCTGTCGTCCTATGGCTATGATGCGCGCGTTGCCGATGAGTTCAAGATTTTCACCAACGTCAATTCAAGCGTGGTTGACCCAAAAGATTTCGATCCCAACAGCTTTGTTGACCGCAAAACTGACGTGTGCATTATCCCGCCGAACAGTTTTGCGCTGGCCCGCACGGTTGAATATTTCCGCGTGCCGCGCGATGTGCTCGTGATCTGCCTTGGCAAATCCACTTATGCGCGCTGCGGGATTATCGTCAACGTCACCCCGCTTGAGCCGGGTTGGGAGGGGCATGTCACGCTTGAATTTTCTAATACAACGCCGCTTCCTGCCAAGATTTACGCCAATGAAGGCGCGTGCCAGTTTCTGTTCCTTAAGGGCAATGAGCCGTGCGAGACCAGCTATGCCGACCGCGCGGGCAAATATATGGGGCAACGCGGAGTGACACTGCCAAAGCTGTGATATTAACCCTTTGGTAAGGATAATCGGGCTAAATCAATGAATATGAAACACGCATTTTTCCTCGCCGCGCTTGCGGTTCCGACCGCCCTTTTCGCTCAAGCACAGAGTGTTGCCATTGTTAGCAAGGCCTTTGTTGTCAAACAAATCCCCGATGGCCCCGGCAAGACCAAGAACACGCTGATCATTCCAGAGCGCGTCCTGCCCGGCGAAGCGCTGGTCTTCATGCTTGAATATAAAAACACTGGCGCGAAGCCTGCGGCGGCATTTGTAATCAATAACCCGATCCCTGCCAACGTTATTTATACCGGCGTAGAGCAGCCTTGGGCCGAGGTTTCAGTTGATCGTGGCAAGACCTTTGGTCAGCTCGCCACACTTAAAGTTGCCAAAGGTGACGGCACGATGCGGGCAGCCCTGCCAACCGACGTCACCGCCGTCCTCTGGAAATTCGCGCAGCCAATCGCACCGGCAAGTGAAGGCCGCGTCATGTATTACGCGATGGTAAAATAGCTTTTTTCATCTGCGCTGGTTGCATATCGGCGCGCGCTCATGCACTCCCGCTAGCAACACAGCGGGAGCAGACACGTGACAAAAAAATCAGCCGAATTTGATGTGGTCGTTTACGGCGCGAGCGGATTTACCGGTCGTCTGGTCGCCGAATATCTAGTCAAGCAAGGCGTCAAAGGGTGGGCGATGGCTGGGCGCAGCGCTGCAAAACTCGCCGAAGTCCGTGATCTGATCGGCGCACCTGCATCAACCCCGTTGATTGAGGCCGACGCCAGCGACCCCGCCTCGCTCACCGCGATGTGCAACCGCACGCGCGTGATCATCACAACCGTCGGCCCGTATCAGCTTTACGGCAATGAACTCGTCGCCGCCTGCGCCGCGACTGGCACTGACTATGTTGATCTGTGCGGAGAACCGCTGTGGATGCGTGACATGATTGATGCGCATGACGCCGCCGCCAAGGCATCGGGCGCGCGGATCACATTCTCATGCGGGTTCGACTCAATCCCGTTCGATCTCGGCGTCTGGTTTGTCGAACAGGAAGCCATCAAGCGCCACGGCAAACCCGCCCCGCGCGTGAAGGGCCGCGTCCGCAAAATGCAGGGCGGCGCATCGGGCGGAACCATCGCCAGCCTCACTGAAACGATGAAGGCGGTGGCAAAATCGCCCTCGCTTATTGGACGGCTCAAAAGTTCATTTGCGCTCACCCCCGGATTTGAGGGGCCAAATCAACCAAGCGGCCTCTTCCCCGAATATGATGCGGCGAGCGGCACTTGGGCGGCCCCCTTCATCATGGCGGCGATCAACACCAAGAATGTCCACCGCACCAATTTCTTGCTGGGCCACGCTTACGGCGAAGACTTCGCTTATGACGAAATGATGATGACGACCGCTGGCGAAGCCGGAAAAGCGATTGCCGAGGGGATCGCAAAAGCGCTCAAAAGTGCCAACCCGTTCGGCGATGGCCCTGTCCCCAAGCAAGGCGAAGGGCCAAGCAAGGATGAGCGCGAAAATGGTTTTTATGAAATCCTGTTCTTCGCCGAAATGGGTGACGGCAATATGGTCAAGGCGACAGTGAGCGGTGACAAAGACCCCGGATACGGCTCCACCAGCAAGATGATCGCCGAAAGCGCGCTAACGCTGCTTGAAAATGATACCCCCGGCGGCGTCGTCACCCCCGGCGCGATTATCGCCGCACCTCTGATAAAGCGGCTTGAGGCTAATGCAGGGCTGACATTCAAAATTGAAGATTGACGCATCAATCATTCGACAACCGATATTTCACACGAAGGAGAAACCTATGTTCAGTCACATCATGCTTGGCGCAAGCGATCTTGCCGCGTCGAAAAAATTCTATGACGCGACGTTCGGCGCGCTTGGCGTTGGGCCGGGCAATCAGGACGATAAGGGCCGTGTTTTCTACATGACCAAGTCCGGCATTTTCGCGATCAGTACACCCATTGATGGGCAGCCTGCGTGCGGCGCAAACGGCGGCACCATTGGTTTTGCGGTTGAATCGCCTGAGCAAGGCGATGCGTGGCATGCGGCGGGGGTCGCGAACGGCGGCACAACGTGTGAAGATCCTCCGGGGCTTCGTGAAGGCGGCATGGGCAAAATGTATCTCGCCTATCTGCGCGATCCATCAGGCAATAAGATTTGCGTCTTAAAGCGGATGTAAGGCAAAAATGACGCTCGAAACGCTGTCAACCAACGCGTCTCACGGCGGCGTTCAGGGCGTTTACCGCCATCTTTCGGCGGCTACGGGGACTGCGATGACCTTCGCAGTCTTCGTGCCGCCGCACGCGGCGGGGGCGAAATTGCCTGTTGTCTGGTATCTTTCAGGCCTCACCTGCACCCACGCGAATGTGACGGACAAGGGCGAATTTCGCGCGGCCTGCGCTGAACTTGGGATAATCTTTATCGCACCCGACACCAGCCCGCGCGGCGAAGGCGTGGCTGATGACGCCGAAAGCGCCTATGATTTCGGGCTTGGCGCGGGTTTCTATGTCAACGCCACCCAAGCGCCGTTCGCCAAGCATTACCGGATGCGCGACTATATTGAGGCTGAACTGCCTGAGATTATCGCCGCCAACTTCCCTGCCGATATAGCGCGCCAAGCTATCACTGGTCACAGCATGGGCGGTCACGGCGCGCTCACCATCGCCCTGCGTAATCCATCACGCTTCAAATCAGTCTCGGCGTTTGCGCCAATTGCTTCACCGATGCACTGCGCCTGGGGGCATAAGGCGCTTGGCGGCTATCTCGGGCCCGATCAATCCGCGTGGCGCGACTATGATGCTTGTGCGCTGATTGAAGACGGCGCGCGCCTGCCCGAATTGCTTGTTGACCAAGGTGATGCAGATAATTTCTTGGGTGATCAACTCAAGCCAGAATTGCTTGAGGCGGCTTGCGCAAAGGCTGGCATCCCGCTCACCCTGCGGATGCAGCCGGGTTATGATCACAGTTATTATTTCATATCGACCTTCATGGCAGAGCATCTGCGCTGGCACGCGGCGCGACTAATCTAAACCAAACCTGCCTCGGCAAGGGCAGCAATCATATCGCCCGGCAGTTGATCAATCCCAGCGTCACCCCCCGCCAAATCGGGCGGTGCATCTTCGGCGGTCAGATAACGCCAGCCTTGATGCGCGCGGCGCGGCATGGGGACGACGGGGATCACCCGCGCCTCAAGCACGATATCAGTGCGCCCGCCCTCTGCGTCTTCAAACCCGATCAAGTTGGCACGCGCAACCAGTTGATGCTTAATAATCCAATAGAGCGAACTGCCAACGATTTCTTCGTGGCGCTTGGGCCGGTAGCGCGTCGTCAGGCGTATCAGTCCGCCGTGTGTGCGCCGCTCAACCGCTGCGATCAGATCAGTCAAATTGCCCATGCCGTAGGCAACCTTAGTCATGTGCAGCGCCATGATTTAACCCGCCAGCCCCGCAAGTGTGGCCAACCCGAGGAAGGCGAGGAAGCCCATCGAGTCAGTAATCATCGTCACAAAAATCGATGAGGCAACCGCCGGATCAATATCCATCCGGTCAAGCAACACTGGCACCAGCACGCCCGCCAATCCTGCAACCACGATATTGGCGAGCACTGCGCTCGCGATCACCCCGCCAAGCAAGGGATTGGCAAAAATCAGCGTGACGCCAATCCCGATCACCGCCGCCACGGTCAAACCGTTGAGTATCGCCACGCGAATCTCGCGCATGATCGTGCGTACAGTATTGGATTGGGTGAGCTGATTGGTCGCGAGCGCGCGCACTGCAACCGCCATCGTTTGCGTGCCCGCATTGCCGCCAACGCCCGCGACAATCGGCATCAGCGCGGCAAGCGCCACCATCTCCTGAATTGTCGCTTCGAACGCGCGGATGATCGACACCGCAACAAGCGCTGTAATCAGGTTCGCAATCAACCAGCGAACGCGGCTAACATAGCTGTCAAAAATCGGTTCGTTGATGTCACCGTCGCCAGCGCCCGAAAGCTTGAGGATATCCTCGCCCGCCTCTTCCTGAATAACATGGACAACATCATCGACGGTGATCATCCCGACCA
>JAYTMV010000346.1:0-12780 GCA_043728175.1 Sphingomonadales bacterium | reverse complement strand
TTCAATATCATGCAAAACCTAGCACATTTAACCACACGACTAATTTGCATTTGGCAAAGCTTGGTGCCAAGGCTTGGCGCAACAAAATTACCAACGGGGGGCTTTCATGTCGGCCAATATCGCTGAACTCGAAGCGCGGCGCGCGGCGTCGAAAATGGGCGGCGGGCAGAAGCGGATTGATGCGCAGCACGCCAAAGGCCGCCTGACCGCCCGCGAACGGCTCGATATCCTGCTCGACGAAGGCAGCTTCGAAGAACTCGACGCTTATGTAACGCATAATTGTACCGATTTCGGCATGGCCGACCAGAAGATCCCCGGCGACGGTGTGGTTACCGGCAGCGGCACGATCAATGGCCGTCTGGTGTTTGTGTATTCGCAGGATTTCACGGTGTTCGGCGGGTCGCTTTCCGAGGCGCACGCGATGAAAATCTGCAAGGTCATGGACAATGCGATGAAGGTCGGCGCCCCGGTCATCGGCCTTAACGACAGCGGCGGCGCGCGTATTCAAGAAGGTGTCGCCAGCCTTGGCGGCTATGCCGAGGTGTTCCAGCGCAATGTGTTGGCATCGGGCGTGGTGCCGCAGATCAGCCTCATCATGGGTCCCTGCGCTGGCGGCGCGGTTTACAGCCCCGCCATGACCGACTTTATCTTCATGGTGAAAGACAGCTCTTATATGTTCGTCACCGGCCCCGATGTGGTCAAGACCGTAACCAACGAAGTGGTGACTCAGGAGGAACTCGGTGGCGCGGTGTCGCACACCACCAAATCGGGCGTGGCCGACAATGCGTTTGAGAATGACATAGAGGCGTTGCTTGCAACGCGCGATTTCTTTGACTTTTTGCCAGAAAATAATCGCACGCCTGTGCCAGAACGGCCAACAGCCGATGAGTGGGACAGGCTTGAACCAAGCCTCGACATGCTGATCCCGGCCAACGCAAACCAGCCTTACGATATGCATGAGGTGATCCGCAAAACGGTTGATGAGGGCGATTTCTTTGAGGTGCAGCCGAGCCATGCAGGCAATATCCTGATCGGGTTTGGCCGGATCGAGGGGCGCACGGTGGGCGTCGTCGCGAACCAGCCGATGGTTCTCGCGGGCTGCCTCGACATCAATTCATCGAAGAAGGCAGCGCGCTTCGTGCGTTTCTGCGACGCGTTTGAGATACCGATTGTGACTTTTGTTGACGTGCCGGGCTTCTTGCCAGGCGTGGGCCAAGAGCATAGCGGGATCATCAAACACGGTGCCAAGCTGCTGTTTGCCTACGCCGAGGCGACCGTGCCCAAAATCACCGTCATCACGCGCAAGGCCTACGGCGGCGCGTATGACGTGATGGCGTCGAAGCACTTACGTGGCGATTTGAACTATGCCTGGCCGACCGCCGAAATCGCGGTGATGGGCGCGAAAGGCGCGGTTGAGATCATCTTCCGTGGCTTGTCGAGCGAAGAGCAGGCGGTAAAAACGGCGGAATATGAAGAGCGGTTTGCCAACCCCTTCGTCGCGGCGAGCAAGGGGTTTATTGATGAGGTGATCTACCCCCACTCAACCCGGCGGCGGATTGCTTTGGGGTTGCGGAAATTGCGGAATAAGGCATTAGAAAATCCGTGGAAAAAGCACGACAACATACCTCTATGAGCGTCCAGTAATGGACCCGGTTATTTCAGGCGCAGGATTACTCGCTGCCGGGGCTTGGTTTACCAGCAAGATATTAGGGCCATCCGTAGATTCTTTGGGCGATCAGCTCAAAATTTATGGCGATTATATACTTTGCAAACACGAATGAACTATGCTAGATAATTCCCATAAGGAGTTATCGAATGTCTGCACTGTCCCGCCCCGAATTTCACGACGAAACCAAAGCTTTTGAGCATCTGGAAAGCATCGTCTGGGCTGACGGGAAGTCCTGCCCGCATTGCGGTGCGGTTGATCGGTTGACCAAGGTGACGGCTAACCCTGCCAAACGCATTCGCGAAGGCTTGTGGCGTTGCGGACATTGTAAGGGACAGTTCACCGCCAAGATTGGCACAGTGTTTGAACATGCGCGCATTCCGTTGCACAAGATGCTTCAAGCCACTTACCTTATGACGTCGAGCAAGAAGGGTATCAGCGCCCATCAGCTTCACCGCGTTCTGGAAATTACCTATAAGAGCGCATGGTTTTTAGCGCACCGCATTCGTGAAGCAATGGCTTCCGATGATCTATCGGCATTCGGTCAAGGTGGTGGTATCGTCGAGGTTGATGAAACCTTCATCGGTCGCAAGGCTGGCGTTCCCAAGGCGCGCGCCTATCATCACAAAATGAAAGTGCTGGCACTGGTTGACCGCGACACTGGCAAGGCGCGCACGATGGTTGTCGATGACGTAACCGCCGCTACTATCATGCCAATCGTCAAAGCAAATGTTGCCAAAGAAGCTCTTGTGATGACTGACGAAAGCACGATCTACACCAAGGTTGGCGCACACTTCGCAGGCCACGGCACGACCAACCATAGTGCGGGTCAATATGTGGATTATGAAATCCCGCAAATTCACACGAACACGATTGAAGGCTATTTCAGCATTTTCAAGCGCGGCATGAAAGGCGTCTATCAGCACTGCCAAGAGCGCCATTTGCACCGTTATCTTGCCGAGTTCGAGTTCCGCTATAACAACCGCGAAGCTTTGGGCTGCAACGACTCCGAACGCTCGGTTCAAGCCCTGAATGGCATTGTGGGCAAGCGGTTGACCTACCGAATATCTTGTTAAGGGTCGATGATACCCATCCACCTCGTAACAATGATTCAAGAGTTTCGAGGATTCGATTCTTTTATTGCTCTGTTCGACTTTTCTGGGGCTTTTGGTCAAAAAGCGATCGCTTTTTGTGAAAGAATGGTTCAAATAGATGCCCATCAAACGACGTTGATGGGAGAAACCTGTGGCTAAACTAACTTGTGTGGATTTGTTCTCTGGCTGCGGCGGCTTTGGGTTGGGTGCAGAGCTTGCCGGTTATGATGTTATTGCAGCAGTCGATATTGAGCCTAACCTGCAATCCGCTTACCGCCTGAATTTCCCTTCCACTCGTGCGATCCTCGCCGACATCAGCAAGCTTGATAAATCGGCATGGAGTTTCGTTCTGGGGAAGGGTATGCCACGATTGGATCTTCTTATTGGAGGCCCCCCATGTCAGGGATTTAGTCGCATTGGGCTCAGACAAAAAGATGATCCTCGCAACACTCTGATTGGGCACTTTTTTCGCCATGTTAGCCTCTTGAGACCTCGGATTTTCGTAATGGAAAATGTCGAAGGCCTGATGGACGGCGGGAATTCAACTTTCCTTACAGATGCGCTAGAAACGCTGCCATCATATTACAAGATCGTTGGGCCAATCGTGATTAGCGCTGCTGATTTTGGAGCACCAACGACTAGGAAACGGGTCATTGTAGTTGGATATGACAAACGCGACGTTGATGAAATTGACATCGCCGCAATCAACCAGATTAAATCGGCAAATCGCGTTAGCGTCCGGGACGCGATTGCAGATTTGCCAGCCCCGATTCCTGACAGCAAACACAAACAAAATTATGGGTGGACAAGATACCCAGAATTGAAACAAATTTCCGACTATGCTCAGGCGCGTCGGGCGTTCCCAGACCGTCATATTGGTTGGCAACATGCGCTTTCTGAACTGTCTCTAGGGAACGTGTCTGGCCTGTTTGAAACGTCGCATAGCATCGCTGTCCAAGATCGCTTTATAGAAACATCACAAGGGAAAGTTGAGCCAATTAGCCGCTACCCAAAGCTTGCATGGACGGGCCAATGCCCGACACTTCGGGCTGGAACGGGGGCAGACAAAGGCAGTTTTCAAGCCATGCGTCCGATTCATCCAAGCCAACCAAGGGTAATCACAGTACGCGAAGCCGCACGATTGCAGGGCTTTCCTGATTGGTTTGTATTTCACCCAACCAAGTGGCACAGCTTTAGAATGATCGGAAACAGTGTTTCGCCAGTTGTAAGCGAGACATTGTTAAAGCTGCTGAGTGCCAAATCTGCTTTACGAGTTGCTGCTTAATCTTCAAGAATGGCACTCTTGGATTCGGGGGGGCTAATATGGCAAAAAGCGCAAGTATTCTTCAGGTTCAATTCAACCCCGCTCCTGCCTACATCTTTGGGTATCTAACAGCAGATGTCCAATCAGCGGCTTGTATTTTTGACCTCATTGATAACTCCATCGATGCCGCTAGGGCGGTGATGTCCACCAAGCAGGGCAAAGGCCTACCGCAAAATTACGAAGGCTTTGAAATCAAGCTAACACTGAGCGCAGATATTGTTCGGATAGAAGACAATTGCTCAGGCATTTCGGAAAGCAGCTTTACCGACACGGTGTTCCGATCGGGAATGAAATCTGCGCATGATTATGGAATTGGTCATTTTGGCGTCGGGTTGAAGCGCGCAATCCTAAAACTTGGCAATCGGTGTGTTATTGAAACCGACGATGGAAAAGCGGCTCTAAAGTTAGAGTTTACACGAGATCAGCTTGAAAGTGCGTCAGACTTTCAGCTTCCTGCAACGAAATCGCGGTCGTCCGGTTCAACCTATACCACGATTGAGGTCACCAACATTCCTGACGACATCAAGCGAGATTTAGTGGCGGCACGATGGAATGATGCCCTTATTGACAACATCGGACGCCGCTACGGCCTGTTCATCAAAAAAGGATTGGTCATCAAGGTTGGAGGAGCGAAGGTGTTGCCGTTCTCGCCTCAACCTGTAGAGAATAAATACATTGCATTGGAACACGAAAAGTTCGTCTCGCATGGTGTAGAAGTTGAAATTTTGGCAGGCGTTCACGAGCGATATCGCTTTGGAAAAACCGCTAAGGGTAACATTGGGGCAGACCCAAATAACCTCATTGTTCACAGAGAGATTGCATCGGAGTTTGGCTGGTATGTTGTGTGCAATGATCGCGTGATCATTCTACACGATCAATCTGCCAAGACAGGTTGGACGACAAACTGGCATAACGAGTATAGCGGTTTTGTAGGGTGGGTTCATTTTCGATCACAAGACCCATCGCTGTTGCCTTGGGACACACGCAAAACCGATATTTCTGAAAATCATCAAGTCTATGCCGATGTAATCGGACGACTTCAAAGCATGGCTCAGAAATATCGCCAAACAACGCCTTTGGCCACACAACGCCGAAAAGCGGCTTCATCGTCTACGAGTCCAACACAAGTTGCCGCACCTACAGCAAAATCAGTTCTGGCGGGAAAGGCCACCAAAGCTCAGCTAAGTAGCATTCCGACATTACTTCCAAGCGATGCGGCTTTTGTGTCTAGCCAGCCTAAGCTAGCTGGTCTCGTTTTTGAGTCCGAGCAGATTAGAATCGACGATTATCCATACGCTTGCGCGATGCTCCTTCGCGCAGTTTTTGATGCCGGATGCAGGGATTTTCTTGCTAGGCATGGCAAATTTGCAACGATGCGAGATGCCATTCTTGATACTTCTCTAAAGCCTGGACAGGTTCCTACGTCAAAAGAGCGTCAGAATTTTTCTCCATCTCTCTCAGAAATGGTCAAGTGGTGCGTGGCTAACAGTGATGTATTCCCTGATCCAAACACACGGGCTTGCAAAATCTCATGCGAGAAATTTTTGAGCCACCTCCCTACCTTAAATGGCATAACGCATGAGACAGCGGGGATTTCAAACCCCGGACAAATTCGCAGCATGAGAGACAGTGTGCTACAAGGATTACTTCACATGATCGGCACGTGATACCGACGCTGAATGGAACGAGAAAGTTGACAGACAAACAAACACAAAGCGACAAGTTTAAGCAAGCCGCTCGCGACCTAGAGTGCGATCCCGACGAAGCACGTTGGGAGGATAAGCTGCGTAAAGTTGTGAAGCCAAAGGGCGCTCAGTCACGCACCGAAGGCGCTTCATCGGGTGACTGAATACCGTGGATATGAAATTACCTACCGGAAGAATTTTCGGATTGCCGACGTTCGCAAATCTGGACAAGCGTTCACTGCAAAAACCATAACCCGCGATGCATCTAACGATCACGCTTGGTTAGATGCTGAAGCGAAAGACTTCATCGATAAAGAACTGTTGAGTTTGCAAGGTATATAATCGCCTTTTGTTTCAGTTTGCAAAGGCAAAATAAGATGAAACTAGGCCGTCCCAACCAAATCCTCCCCGGAACGGGGAGGGGAACCGCCCGTAGGGTGGTGGAGGGGGCCCACGGTGACGTTTGCGCTTTGGCTGATAGGCGACACCCCTCCGTCGCTTCGCGCCACAGCTTGAAGGGCGGCTTGCCCCCGGCAACCCACCAAGCGGCGCTCGTGCCGGGGAGGATTTGCATTGCACCCCTTCACGTAAAACATTATAATGACCTTATAATGTGAAGGAATCTTATTCCATGCAAACCGAACGCGTAACCTACCTGACGAGCGCTGAACAGAAAGTAGCGCTCGAATCCTTTGCCAGATCGAAAGGCAAGAGCGTGGGCAATGTCCTGCGCGAGGCCACGATGACCTACATGGCGGAATCGCCGCTTAACAATGAGGAAAAAATGTCTATCCTCATCGACGAGCTAAACGAAGCCTTGCCGGCAATTCAGGCCAGTTTTGATCGTATGGTTGCCAAACTGGAAGCAACACACGCGGAAATCTCGGAGCTGCGCGCACAACGGCTGGCGCTGAGATGAGCGCGTTTGGTGACGCCTATAAGGCAATCGAAAGCGTCATTCTTCTTCGCTCGCGCGTTGAAAACCTCGAGCGCGCTCTCGATAAGGTTGCGGATGATGTGAAGCAGGATGGGCGAGACCTGCTCGATCATGAGCGGCGTTTGATAAGGATTGAAACGATGATCGAAATGTCGGGCCGAGGGGGTGGATATCCAAGGATCGAACAATGAAACTAGGCCGCCTCAACCATATCGGTATCGCCACGCCCTCAATCTCAGATAGCATCGTGCATTACCGTGATGTCCTCGGCGCGACAAAGATTCATGCTGCGTTTGATCTGCCAGACCAAGGGGTGAAGGTCTGCTTTGTTGATACACCCGGTGTGGACGGGGCGATGAACGGCACGCAGATTGAGCTGATTGAGCCGCTCCCCGGCAACACATCCATCGCGGCTTTCCTTGAGAAGAACCCACTCGGGGGGCAGCACCATCTTTGTTATGAGGTGCCTGATATTCACGCCGCGAAGGCCGAATTTGAAGCGATGGGCAAGCGCGTGCTGGGTGATCCTCGGATAGGTGCGCACGGAACGCTTATCTTTTTTGTGCATCCCAAGGATATGGGCGGGGTGCTAACCGAGATTATGGAGGCGCATCAACCTTCTCCCTCTCCCTTTTAGGGGAGAGGGCCGGGGAGAGGGGGCTGTCTGCTTCCCGGTTCATATTTGTTGTGAGGGACAGTCCCCTCTCCTAGCCTCTCCCCTGAAGGGGAGAGGGACATTAAGGGAATTAGAATGACCTACGAAACCATCACTTTTGCGATTCACGACAACATCGCGACGATCACGCTTAATCGGCCTGAGCGCTTAAACGCTATGCCGCCGCAGATGGCCGATGAGATTGCCGATGCGCTTGATAATCTGGGCGGCGCGCGGGCGTTGCTGATCACGGGTAAGGGCAGGGCGTTTTGCTCAGGCGCTGATTTGCAGGCACGCGGCGGCGCGGCCGCGATTGGCGCGAGCGGGCCTTACGGCGCGCTGACCCGCGCTTACAACCCGACGATGATCAAGCTTTCGAAGCTCAATGTTCCGATCATTACCGCCGTCAATGGCCCAGCGGCGGGCATTGGGTGCAGCCTTGCGCTGTGCAGTGATTTTGCGATTGCGGGGAAGTCCGCCTATTTTCTTCAAGCGTTCGTCAACATCGGCCTTGTTCCCGATGGCGGCGCAAGCTGGATGCTGCCGCGCCTGATTGGCAAGGCGCGGGCAACGCAGATGATGCTCCTTGGTGAGAAGATTTCGGGCGATCAGGCCGCCGATTGGGGCTTGATCTACAAATGCGTCGAGGACGGCGACTTGATGACCGAAGCGCGCGCGCTTGCGACGAAGCTTGCGGGTGGCCCGACACTCGCGCTTGGCATCATGCGTCAGAATATCGCAACCGCGCTCGAAATGGATTATGCCTCCGCCCTGTTGCGCGAAGCCGAAGGACAGCGCATGGCGGGCGCAAGTGCCGATGCGATGGAGGGCGGACTTTCGTTCCTACAAAAGCGTAAAGCGGTGTTTGCGGGGAAATAGTCAATGACAAGCCGCGCGGATTGGGAAGCGCTTGCCGCAAAAGAGGTCAAAGGCAAAGACCTGACGTGGCTTACGCCCGAGGGCATTGCCGTCAAACCGCTCTACACAGCGGAAGACTCCAGTGACCCCGGGCTCCCCGGTTTCGCGCCCTTCACACGCGGGGTGCGTGCCAGCATGTATGCAGGCCGGCCTTGGACGATCCGGCAATATGCGGGCTTTTCGACCGCTGAAGAGTCGAACGCTTTTTATCGACGCAATCTCGCCGCCGGGCAAAAGGGGCTAAGCGTCGCGTTCGATCTCGCCACGCATCGTGGTTATGACAGTGACCATCCCCGCGTTGTTGGCGATGTCGGCAAAGCAGGCGTTGCGATCGATAGCGTCGAGGATATGAAAATCCTGTTCGACGGCATCCCGCTCGATCAAATGTCGGTCAGCATGACGATGAACGGCGCGGTCATCCCGATCCTCGCGTTTTTCATCGTGGCGGGCGAGGAGCAGGGCGTTCCGCTCGCCGCACTTGACGGCACGATCCAGAATGACATCCTCAAAGAATTCATGGTTCGCAACACCTATATCTATCCGCCCGAGCCATCGATGCGGATTGTTTCAGATATCATCGCATACACCTCCGCCAACATGCCCAAATTCAACAGCATTTCGATCAGCGGCTATCACATGCACGAAGCTGGGGCGACGGCGGTGCAGGAACTCGCCTTCACCATCGCTGATGGCAAGGAATATGTGCAGCGCGCAATGGAGAGCGGGCTTGATATCGATGCGTTCGCGGGGCGGCTGAGCTTCTTCTTTGGCATTGGGATGAATTTTTTCATGGAGGTTTCCAAACTCCGCGCCGCGCGGACGCTTTGGCACCGGGTGATGGACGAGTTGGGCGCGAAGGATGAACGCTCCAAAATGCTCCGCACGCATTGTCAGACATCGGGCGTTTCCCTGCAAGAGGCAGACCCTTATAACAACGTTATCCGCACCACGATTGAGGCGATGGCCGCGACTTTGGGCGGCACGCAGTCGCTTCATACGAATGCGCTTGATGAGGCCATCGCGCTCCCAACTGATTTCAGCGCCCGGATTGCGCGGAATACGCAGATTGTGTTGGCCGAGGAAAGCGGGATCACAAAGGTGGTTGATCCGCTGGGCGGCAGTTATTATGTTGAAGCTTTGACGGCGGAATTGGTCGATCAGGCGTGGGCGATCATCGGCGAGGTCGATCAGCTCGGCGGGATGACCAAGGCAGTCGCATCGGGAATGCCAAAGCGCTTGATCGAAGAAGCCGCCGCCGCTCGGCAAGCGCGAGTCGACAAGGGCGAGGATGTCATCGTCGGCGTGAATAAATATCAGCCGACCGATACATCGCCAATCGACTTCCTTAATATCGACAATGACAAGGTGCGGCAGGGCCAGATTGCACGGCTGGCTAGCACACGAGCGGCGCGCGATGAGGCTGCTTGTCGGGCGGCTTTGGCGGCGTTGACCGAAGGGGCCAAAACAGGTTCCGTATTCCCGAGCGAAGTCGAGGGACTAGTCCGAGCGCAGTCAAGGACTGTTGCTGGTGCGGAAGAGCCTCGGCTTCGCTCGGCAGAGGCCTTCGACTTCGCTCAGGCAAACGGTGAAGGGGAAACGAACCTTCTCGCTCTCGCAGTCGAATGCGCGCGCGCCCGCGCGACACTCGGTGAAATTTCGGACGCGATGGAGCTTGTATTCGGTCGCTACGCCACCACGCCCGTGCCCGTGAAAGGCATTTACGGCAGCGCGCATGCATTTGACAAACGCTGGGCACAAGTGGTGGAGGGTGTGGAGGCTGTCGCCAAGCGTATCGGCCATAAACCCCGCGTCCTCGTCGCCAAAATGGGGCAAGACGGGCATGATCGCGGTGCCAATGTTGTGGCGAGCGCGTTCGGCGATATGGGCTTCGACGCGATCTCCGGGCCGCTGTTCCAAACGCCTGAGGAGGCGCTGGCACTCGCACTCGAACGCCAAGTGGACGCCATCGGCGCGTCAAGCCTCGCGGCAGGGCATAAGACGCTGATCCCCGAACTCATCCGTCTCCTCCGCGAGGCAGGCCGCAGCGATATCAAGGTCTTCGCAGGCGGCGTCATCCCCCCGCAAGACTATGATTTCCTCCGCGATGCCGGGGTGCAAGGGATATACGGGCCGGGGAGCAACATCGTCGAATGTGCAGCGGACGTGTTGCGGCTGCTGGGGCATAATATGCCGCCTGCGGGGGCGTAGTGATGGTTGCGACTTTGTCTGTTTTCTGCCATTATACCATGATGCGGTAGAAAGGTAGAAATATGGGTGTCCAGATGAACATCAAAAACGCAGAAGCGGTCGAACTTGCCGGGGAATTGGCGAAAGCGGAAGGAACCAGCCGGACTGAAATCGTGCTTGAAGCATTGCGTGCGTGGAAGCGACAACGGGACAGTGAGAGCATTTATGCCCGGGCTTTAGAGATTTGTCGTGACACAGCTCCGCTACTTCCCGACACGCAATTATCGCTCGCGCATGGCGATCTGCTCTATGATGACTATGGATTACCGGCATGATCGTGGACACTTCTGCGATAATCGCCATGCTGCAGCTCGAGCCAGAAGCAACGGCTATGCTTCGCGTTTTGAGCACGAGACGAGATGCAATTATGTCTGCAGCGAGCTATCTTGAATGCGGTATCGTTGTCGACAGCGCGAAGAATCCAAAAGCGAGCGCCAATTTTGATATGTTGATCCGCGATCTTCGGATCGGCATAGAACCTGTGACCGCCGAACACGCCAAACTTGCCCGCCAAGCTTACCGCGATTTCGGCAAGGGCAGCGGGCACAAGGCGCAACTAAATTTCGGCGATTGCTTCGCCTATGCGCTGGCGACGGAGCGGGGAGAAGCGCTGCTCTATAAGGGCGATGATTTTATCCATGCTGGATTGGCGAGGGTGGTGTGAGGGGCGGCGTAATCCTCCGCCAAGACTATGGTTTCTTACGCGAGGGCGGAGGGCAGGGCTTTTGCGCGCTGGGCAGCAATGTTGTGGAATGCGCGACGGATGTGCTGCGGCTGCTGGGGCATAATATACCGCCGGTGGGGGAGTGAACCAAATGAAATCCGGATTTGTTGTTTTAATAGCCATCCTTTCTGTTGCTGCGGCACCTCAGACGAAGTTTGAGCTCGTAGCGAGATGGCCCGACAGCCCTCAAAGCAATTATACTCGGGTGTTTATTTCTAAAGTTGGATGCGAACGGGCCAAGACAGCAATTCAAGCTGAGTATCAGCAGAGAGTTGATCAAACTGAAGCTAGGAATCGAGTACCTAGGGTGATTCCCAGAACAACTGCACCCAGCGTTGGAATGGCTTTCACTGCTCCTCCTGCGGCACCTATTGCCGTTTGCATTCCTTTATAGATCGGTAAGATTGCCATGTTCAAAAAAATCCTAATCGCCAACCGTGGCGAAATTGCTTGTCGGATCATGCGGACTGCCAAGAAAATGGGTATCGCCACGGTCGCGGTCTATTCTGATGCTGATGCGCGCGCGCCTTTCGTCATGATGGCCGACGAAGCCGTGCATATTGGTCCTTCGCCTGCTGCGCAGTCTTATCTGCTCGCCGATAAAATCATCGCGGCGTGCAAGGCGACGGGCGCGGAGGCGGTGCATCCGGGCTATGGCTTCCTCTCGGAGCGCACCTCGTTCGCGCAGGCGCTCGCCGATAATGGCATTGCGTTTATCGGCCCGCCTATCAACGCCATCGCCGCGATGGGAGACAAGATTGAGTCCAAAAAACTCGCGATGAAGGCAGGCGTCAACGTCGTACCGGGCTTTGTTGGCGAGATTGACGACACCGAACATGCGGTGCGGATTTCAGCGGAAATCGGTTATCCCGTGATGATGAAGGCCAGCGCGGGCGGCGGCGGCAAGGGGATGCGGCTGGCCTATTCCGAAGCCGATGTCCGCGAAGGATTTGAGGCGACCAAGCGTGAGGGGCTGGCGTCGTTTGGCGATGACCGCGTGTTTATTGAGAAATTCATCCTCAACCCGCGCCATATCGAAATCCAGATACTCGGTGATCAGCACGGCAACATTCTCTATCTGAACGAACGCGAATGTTCGATTCAGCGGCGGCATCAAAAGGTGGTTGAGGAAGCGCCATCGCCCTTCGTCACACCCAAAATGCGCAAAAGTATGGGCGAACAGTGCGTCGCCTTGGCGCGCGCGGTGGGCTATTATTCTGCCGGAACAGTCGAGCTGATCGTCTCAGGCGCTGACCCGTCGGGCGAAAGCTTTTACTTCCTCGAAATGAACACGCGGTTGCAGGTTGAACATCCGGTCACTGAATGTATCACGGGCATTGATCTCGTCGAACAGATGATCCGCGTGGCTTACGGCGAGGCGCTTACATTTGGGCAGGATGATGTGAAGCTGGAAGGCTGGGCGGTGGAAAACCGCGTCTATGCCGAAGACCCGTATCGCGGCTTTTTGCCAAGCACGGGGCGGCTGGTGCGGTACAATCCGCCCGAAGCCGTTGACGGCGTCCGCGTTGA
>JAYTMV010000345.1:0-4661 GCA_043728175.1 Sphingomonadales bacterium | reverse complement strand
GGCGACGGGGAGCACCGTGAAGTGCTCGAAATGTATAAGATGTTCGCCTATGACGAAGGCTGGTCACGCCGGATCAATGAGGCGATTGACAGCGGCCTGACCGCCGAAGCCGCGATTGAACGCGTTCAGCAACGCACCCGGATGCGGATGCGCCAGATTGATGATCCGCTGCTGGCTGATCGGATGCACGATCTTGAGGATATGTCGAACCGGCTGTTGCGGATTGTGTCGGGCCAACTTGGCACTGCGGCGCAGGCGGGATTGCGGCAGGATACCATCCTGATCGCCAAAAACCTCGGCCCGGCTGAGCTGCTTGAATATGATCGGCGGCGCTTGAAGGGCGTCGTGCTTGAGGAAGGCTCGCTCACATCGCACGTCACCATCGTTGCGCGCGCGATGGGGGTTCCGGTGATTGGCCGGGTCAAAGACGTGAAGCGCATGATCATGGACGGCGATGCTGTTCTGCTCGATGCCAGCGCGAGCGCGGTGTTCGTTCGGCCAACGGCTGCGATTGCAGAGGCCTTTGATGGCAAGCTGGCCATTTCGCAAAAACGCCGCGCGACCTTTGCTGCGCTCAAATCCGAACCGCCCGTTTCAAAAGACGGAAAGCGGATTAAACTGATGATCAACGCGGGGTTGCGCGATGATATTGCTGCGCTTGATTTGACTGGAGCGGACGGCGTCGGGCTATTCCGCACAGAGTTTCAGTTTCTGGTGTCAGCCACGATGCCGCAGCGCGAGCGCCAGCAACGGCTTTACCGCGATGTGCTTGAGGCAGCAGGCGATAAGCCCGTTGTGTTCCGCACCGTTGATATCGGCGGCGACAAGGCGTTGCCCTACATGCGGCAGGCCAATGAAGTTGAGGAAAACCCAGCAATGGGCTGGCGCGCGATCCGTGTTGCGCTTGAACGCGGCGGACTGATGAAGGCGCAGGCGCGTGCGCTGATCGAGGCGGCTTCCGGCAGAACGCTCAACGTCATGTTCCCGATGGTCTCCGAACCGTGGGAATTTGATGAGGCGCGCGCGATTTTTGAGGCGCAACACAAATGGCTTGGCGAACGCGGCAAGCGGCTGCCGACAGCAATCCGCTATGGCAGTATGCTTGAAGTGCCAGCACTTGCCGAAATGCTTGATGTGATGCTGCCAAAGCTCGATTTCCTTTCAATCGGCACCAATGATCTGACGCAGTTCCTGTTCGCGGCTGATCGCGCGCATCCAAAACTTGCCGAGCGGTTTGACTGGCTCAGCCCCGCGATTCTGCGCTTCCTCAAACGCGTGATTGATCAGGCGAAGGCGGCCAATGTTCCCGTCACCGTGTGCGGCGAAATGGGGGGGCGTTCGCTTGAGGCGCTGGCGCTCATCGGGCTAGGGATCGAACAGCTTTCGATTACCCCCGCCGCCATTGGCCCGATTAAGGCAATGATCCGTTCGCTTGATGTCGGCGGAGCCCGAGAGGTTGTTGCCGACTTGGTTAAAACGCCGCCGCCCAGCCTGCGCGGCGCATTAAACGACTGGTCGGTTGAAAACCGGGTTGAACTCTGAAATTTATTGACACCGACCCTGTCCAGACGTTGACAGAACGCGGGTTCATTGAAAGAAGGCTGAGCAGCCACGGCGCCGAACGTGGCTAGGAGATATAATAAACGTGGTTGACAATCAGGATGCGGCAACCGCCCTATTCCCGGAACGGGTAGGGGACAGGCTTCGCGCCGCGCGTTTGGCGGCAGGGATAGATTTGTCCGACGTCGCCACCAAAACCCGCGTGCCACTTCGCCATTTGCAGGCAATCGAGGGCGGTGATTATGCGGCGCTGCCCGGCAGCACTTACTGTGTTGGTTTCGTTAAAGCGTTTGCCCGCGTTGTTGGCATCGACGAAGACGGTGCAACAGATGATTTGCGCGCTGAGCTTCGCGAACTCAACCTCGATCAACGCGCCGAACGCATTGAATATCAAGTTGCCGATGCAACGCGCTTGCCGAGCAAAACGCTGGCGTGGGTCGCGGCTGCGGTTGCGTTGCTTGTCCTGATTGGTTTTGGGGTATGGCGCAGCAGTTTGGTGAGCGATCCTGATCCTG
Source organism: Sphingomonadales bacterium (assembly GCA_043728175.1). Classification (GTDB taxonomy): domain Bacteria; phylum Pseudomonadota; class Alphaproteobacteria; order Sphingomonadales; family Sphingomonadaceae; genus Aquisediminimonas. The sequence goes on along the minus strand of JAYTMV010000345.1, from coordinate 2,586 downwards.
TCACCCAAATTACCGCAACGCCAAATGATGACGCAACGGTGGAAGCCCCAGGCGCTGACGATCTTGCCCCGATGGGCACAGCCGTATCGCCTTCGCCCGAAGCGCCACCGCCAGTCAATACTGCCGGCCAAGTGGTGCTGACTGCGACAAGCCCGGTGTGGATGCGCGTTTATGATGCGGCGGATAAGGTGCTGTTTGAAAAGGAAATGGTGACAGGGGAACGCTTTATTGTTCCGCCCGATGCCAATAATCCGCAAATCCGCACCGGGCGTGCCGATCTGATAACAGTGACGGTTGACGGTAAAGCGGTGGCTGCGCTTGGGCCGGGGCAGCGAACAGTCAAGGATGTTGGGATAAGTGCGGCAGCGCTAGCCGCACGCCCTCCCGCCGTCATCGGTGCAGCAGTCAATCCATCCGCTCCGGCGGCGGTTTTGCCCGTGAGGCCTTGATCATTGCGCAAAACTGCGTCACGATTCCAAAATAGAAGATAATCTTGCGTTTAGTAAAGGGAGGGCTGCCATGCGCAGACTGTTGATTGTCACAATCCTGATGTCAGGAATTTCTGTCGCGCCTGCAATCGGGCAAAGCGCTGTAATCAATCTTCGGGTTGATAAGCTTGAAAAGGAAATGAAGGCAGTTCAGCGCAAGGTCTTTCCCGGCGGAGCAGCGCTCGAACCTGAAATTGATCCAGCGACCGCCAGCAAACCCGTTGGAACGCCGTCAAGCGCACCGATCAATGATCTAACGGCGCGCGTCGATGCGCTTGAAACGCAGTTGCGGACAATGACGGGCCAAGTCGAGCAAGGCGAGTTTCGCCTGCGCAAGCTTGAGGACGGATTAAAGGCGCTACGCGGTGAACATGATGCCAGACTGAAGGCGTTGGAGACTGCGAATGCACCAGCCGAAGGCGAAGCGACCGCAGTGATAGCGCAGCCTGTTGAAAAGCCTAAACCTGCTGCTGAAAAACCCAAACTGACCACAGTTGCCAAACCTGCCGCCGACCCCAAGCCCACAGTCGCCGACAAGGCAGACCCAGCGCGCAAGGCCGCAGTTGCCGCAGTCGAAATCCCCGATAGTGGTGATGCGTCCGAAGACGCATATACTTACGGTTTCCGGCTTTATTCGGCCAAACTCTATCCAGAGGCGCAGGCCAAGCTCAAAGACTATATTGCCAAATATCCAAACGGAAAAAAAGCCAGCCATGCGCGCAATTTGCTTGGCCGTGCCTATCTTGATGAGGGTAAACCAGCGCTGGCCTCGGTGGCCTTCTATGATAATTACCAGAAACTGCCGCGTGGGGAGCGTGCCGCTGACAGCCTGTCATGGCTCGGCTCGGCGCTGATCCGGCTCAAGAAACCCGCCGACGCCTGCAAAGTCTACACTGAATTTAACGAGGTTTACGGGGCGAAGGCCGCCGCCGACGCCAAAGCAAGGGTCACAAAGGGCCGTGCCGACGCCAAATGCACCACCTGAGCAGGCGATTGTCCGCTTTCGCGCTGACTTGCTGAAATGCGGGTGCGCCGACGATCAGACCTACGGGATTTGCGTTTCGGGCGGCGCGGATAGTCTGGCGCTGTTGCTGCTCGCCAAGGCGGCTTCGCTTAATATTAAGGCGGTGACGGTTGATCACCGATTGCGCGTTCAGTCTGCGACAGAGTCCCAACACGTCGCGGCGATTTGTGCGCAGCTTGGGGTGGCGCATGAGATTATCGCACTTAACAGTCCCGAGCGCGGTAACCTTTCCGATTGGGCACGCACAGCGCGTTATGCGGCGCTGCGTGATTGGGCGGCGCGCGAGCATATCGACCTGTTGATGACCGCGCACCATGCCGATGATCAGCTTGAAACAATGCTCATGCGGCTCAATCGTGGGTCTGGGGTTGCCGGGCTTGCCGGGGTGCGTGCGCGGCAGGCCGATCTCAGCCGCCCGTTGCTTGGCTGGCGCAAAAGAGAATTGGTAGAGTTGGTGGACGCTTGTGGGTTCTGCGCGGTCGATGATCCGACAAATTATGATGAAGCCTATGATCGCGCCCGCCTGCGCAAACATCTGGCGACCGTTGATTGGCTAAACCCCGAGGCCGCCGCAATCAGCGCCGCCGCGCTCGCCGATGCCAACGATGCGCTTGATTGGGCCGTGCAAGGCTTGCTTGATGAACATCTGTCGCATGAAGGAACAACGTTCATCCTTACGTGTCCACCCCTTCCACGCGAACTGCTACGTCGCATTGTGATCGCCTGCATCCTCAAACTCAATCCTGCCGCAAAACCGCGCGGCGATGCGCTTGACAGGCTGTTGGCCACGTTGCAGCATGGCGGAATAGCAACCTTGGCAGGCGTAAAATGCAGCGGCGGAGCACGCTGGCGCTTTACGCTTGCGGCACCCCGGCGCACAAAGTGATCGGTACAGCGTTTTACGCCATTGTTATTAAGGCTTGTTATCCTATTTATGTGTAATGCATTTCAAGCGCATGACGAAAAGGCAAGACCGATGAACGACAATAACGAACCGCAGAGCAACCCCCTAATCAAGAGCCTCTTGATCTGGCTCGGCATATTGCTGGCGCTTGCCGCGTTCGTTTCGGTGTT
>JAYTMV010000344.1:0-5502 GCA_043728175.1 Sphingomonadales bacterium | reverse complement strand
CTATGCCATCCCAATCCGAAAAGTCACACTAAGGTCTCACCAAAACCCTATTTCCAAACAGACCGCGTCGCACGCCGTAAGGATGCAAATGGTTCACGCGAAGCCGCGAAGACGCAAAGAAGAAGGAACGAGAAAGGGGTGATTTTTCAAGAGCGCCCCCTTTTCAAAAAGTCCCGAAAAACTCAGGAAGTTGACACTAAATCCGTATATTCACGCACGCTCCACTATGTGAGAAAATGCCAAAACCGATCCACCACGGCGACGCAGTGAGGAGGGCAAGCGAGGGGCGAAGCGGCAACCATAATTAGAACATAGCATGAATATTTGCTGTAGGAAAGGCATTTGATTGGCGGCTTGGTTGGGGATTACTGACTGTCGGGCTTTAGGAAACGCACTGCCAATAACAGACCTTGCTCTGATCGAATTATCAATGATAGCGTCTATATCGCCAGATAGATTGCGAACACTATCGTTGTGACGCCTAGCCGTTAGTTTTAGACAGCACCCGACCCCGCTTCAAAAAAACAAAGCCAAAAAATAGCATAAAAATGAAGTCATTGGCTCCATAAATCGTATAAAATATTCCTGCAAGAACATCCATTTCGTAAATAGAACTCAATGAATTCGAGGTTATGAAGGCCAGCCAAGCGATTACATAAGCTAGTTTTTCGATAACAAAAACACCTACAAGCCACCGCGCTTGATTGTAGCTTTTGCAAACTGAGATATATGCGAGGCCCCACAAAATGATCGAGATTAGACCAAAGCGGCCCATCACATCAGGTTGAGTTGCAAGCATCACATCATTTGTAAACGCTTTGGAGCATATGATCACACCAAAAATGTTACTCAGGCCTGCAATTATGAATCCTTTGTGGATGATTTTCTCTGTCATTTTAAATCACTTTCGAGTGTTGTAAAATCGTCTTGTATACTGCTGAATAAGAACAAGATACTCATCGCATATATCAGACAGGCCTTGCGAATATTTCAATCCAATCGAGCCATAAAAATATCCCAAATGTCTGCAACCAAGAGACAGCATATTAGCGTTGAACGACTTCTGTTTGTCGAAACCCGCCGCAACACCTCCCGTCAAACCCAAACAACTGAATAATGTTGACGATACGCCCGATAATTGACAGTCATCATCCGATGAAAAAACGCTATTTCGCTTACGCCACGGTTGGTCTTGTTGCGGTGGGTGCGGTTGCGCTTGCCGCTGTTAATCGCATACCCGAGCCGCCGGGGCCGGTTGGTGAAACGCCTGAGCTTGGGCGTGTTGGTAGCTATGCCATTGGGACGGTTGAGAAGGATTATACGCTGCCCAATCGCGCGCGGATTTCGGCGGTGGGTGCGGTGACGGGGAGCGTGCCGATTGAGGATCGCGTCCTGAAAGTCCGCATCTGGTATCCCGCAACAGCAGACGCCAGCGCCGCCCGCGCACGTTACGCGCACAGTTTCAAAGGCCCAGGGCAGCCAGCGTTTGAAATCGTGATGCAGGGCGTTGGCGTTGCGAATGCGCCAGCGCTTGTTGCTAAGAAATTCCCCCTTGTGCTGATGTCGCACGGCTTTGGTGGCTGGAATACGCAGTTCAGCAATCTTGGCGAAACGATTGCATCGCACGGCTATATCGTCGCGTCGATTGATCATGGTGACACGGCGATCACATCGAAAAGTGACTTCGTTTTATCCTTTGGTACCGTCCTGCTTGATCGGGCACAGGATCAGCGCCAAGTGCTGACGCGCCTGCTGAGCGAAGCGACCTCCCTCAACATTGATGCCGATAAAATTGCGGTGCTTGGCTATTCAATGGGCGGTTACGGCGCGCTGGCAACCGCTGGCGCTAGCTATGATCCCGCGAGCGCGACCATTGCCCGCCTTCCTGCTGCGGCGCAGAAGATCGTGACCACAGACGCACCCGATATCGCAGCAAAGATTGATGCCCTAATCGTCTTGGCCCCGTGGGGAGGGCAGCCTGACAGTCGCGTTTGGAGCGCGCAGAGCCTGTCGCGCATCACCGCCCCAACGTTGGTTATTGGCGGCGATCATGATGATATCGTCAATTTTCGCCAAGGTGTCTCATGGATTTTTGATCAGTTGCGCGGGGCGGATCGCCACATGCTCGTGTTCCGCGATGCGCGGCATAATATCGTTGGCAATCCCGTGCCATTTACCCAGAAAACCCCGTTTCCGGTGATCGAATTTATGAATGAACCCGTCTGGCGTCAAGACCGGATCAACATGATCAACCAGCATTTCATTCGCGCGTTTTTAGACCTTCACCTGAAGGGCGATACCGCCAAAGCCGCTTACCTGAGCGTACCAACCGAAGTGGCTGGCGATGGCGATTGGCCAACTGGGTTTGGCGAAAGCGTCGGCGGGATGATGGCGAGTGACAAGCAGCCCAAATATTGGCGCGGGTTTCAGCGCCGCTGGGCGCTTGGCCTTGAAATGTATAAGGTGGGTAAGGTTGAGATTGGGAGAAGGGTGCAGCCCGCGAAATAAAAATATCCGTTCGCCCTGGCTCCCAGCGGGTCGCTGTCGAAGGGCTGCCCTTCTTCTGCGATCCTGCAAAAGAAAGGACAAGGCTTCGACAGGCTCAGCCCGAACGGTATCTGAGAATGGGCCGGGAGCATTTTATCCTACGGCCCCTCAACCCACCGCCCCGCGTCGTCCTGTTTCCAGTAATGCCGCTCGACTTTATCGTTGTCAGCCAACCCGCGCCAAGCGCCCCTCGCACCATCGATGCTTTGGCTGTCGAAGAAATAGAAGGCGCGGGCGAAACCTAGCGCGCTGTCACGCCACACACCGTCGATCAGCGCGATGTTTTGTGCAGGCGATCCTTCCGCGTCCGCCGTTAACAGGATTGGCTGATCGCCGTCGCGGCCGTGGGGCAGGAAGCTTTCGGGCTTGTAGCTCCACAGCAGCGCATCGATCCGGGTCAGGAGCTTTTCATCCTCGGCGACGATCACCAGCCGTTCGCCACTCGCCAACACGCGTTCGGCGATGCTTGGCAGCGCCTTTTCAAGCGGAACGCGCGTCAGATAATAGAAATCAGCCCTCAAAATTATCCGCCACAAAACGGTCAAGCAAGCGCACGCCAAATCCGGTTGCGCCCTTGTCCCACACTGCGCCGGGCTTTGCTGCCCACACCATGCCCGCGATATCGAGATGCGCCCATTTGACGCCTTCATCAACGAAGCGGCCAAGGAACTGTGCGGCGGTGATTGATCCGCCCTCGCGCGGGCCGACGTTTTTGATATCGGCAATCGGTGAGTCAATCAGCTTGTCATAGGCTGGGCCCATCGGCATCCGCCACAGCGGATCGCCCGCCGCTTTGCCCGCCGCGCTGAGTTGGCCGGCAAGGCCATCATCGTTGCAGAACATGCCGGCATATTCATTGCCAAGCGAAATGATGATCGCGCCCGTCAGCGTGGCGAGGTCAATCATCACCTTGGGGGCATATTTCTTTTGCACCCATGTCATCGCATCGCACAGCACAAGGCGCCCCTCGGCATCGGTGTTGATCACTTCGATGGTTTGCCCAGACATTGACGTCACGACGTCACCGGGGCGCTGGGCATTACCGTCGGGCATGTTCTCGACGAGACCACAAACGCCGACGACATGCGCCTTGGCCTTGCGCTTGGCGAGCGCGAGCATCGTTCCGGCAACGGCCCCTGCCCCGCCCATATCCCACTTCATATCCTCCATTCCCGGCGGGGGCTTGAGCGAAATACCGCCGGTATCAAATGTCACGCCCTTGCCGACGAAGGCCACAGGAGTTGGCTGTGCGCCACCCGTCCCGTCCCAACGCATCACCAGCAGCTGCGCCTCACGCCGTGACCCTTGCGACACGCCGAGCAACGATCCCATGCCGAGTGCGGCCATCGCCGCCTCATCAAGCACTTCGATTTCAACGCCGAGTTCGGTGAGATGCTGACACCGCGCAACGAAGCTTTCGGGATAAATGATGTTGGCGGGTTCAGTGACCAGTTCGCGGGTGAGCGATACGCCGTCACAAATCGCGCTGGCGCGGCCCCAAGCGGCTTGCGCGTCGGCAGTGGCACCAACGATAGTGAGTGCTTCAAGCGTTGGTTTGGCTTTGGCGGCTAACTTAGTGCGGTATTTATCATAGCGCCAACTCCGTAGCGTAGCTCCTGCCGCCATCCGCGCGACCGCATCAGCCGAGGGCGCAATCGTCAGCCCGGTAAGATCAACAACCGCGCTGGTTTGCCCCGAGGTCAGCAGCTTTGCCGCAATCGCGGCACCGGCTTTTTCAAAAGCCTCAGCATCGCCCTTATCAATACCGACAAGCAAAATCCGCTGCGGCCCCGCAATGAAATGATCCGAGACCGCGCCTGCCTCTCCCTCAAAACGATCTGCTGCGGCGCCCGCGCGAATGACAGCAACCTGATCATTCGTCAGCCCCGGCATCGCCGCTGCACCAACGCCGTCCTTGCGGACGGGAAACACCCTCGTGCTATTTGGGCTGCCATCAGTGACTGTCTGGGCGAAGCTGATTTTGATCATCATAATTCCTTGGTGTGTTCGCCAGCTGTATAGCTTTGACGAATCGTCCTGCCCCCTGTTAATGACTGATCAGCAAATCGCCAATTGCAGTGCGCGGCTTCCAGTGCGATAGACGCGCAATATCGTTAACGGTCAGGTGATTGTGGGAAAATTTCGGGCATTCAAGCTGGCCTCATTGCCGTTTTTGCTGGCTGCGAGTGGTTCAGGCTGGGCGCAGAGCGCTCCGGCAACCCCGCCGATTGACAAAAACATCGTCGATTTTGAGGCTGATGCGCTCGATTATGATGATCGCGCTGACATCGTCACGGCAACTGGCAACGTCAAAATGGAGCGCGACGGCAACCGCGTCCGTGCTGACAAAGTCGTGTGGCAACGCAAAACGGGCCAAGTGCTGGCGACGGGCAATGTCGCCGTCACCAGCCCCGGCGGCGATGTTGCTTACGGCGATTCAATTGAGCTGACTGACACGCTCAAAGACGGCGTGGTTCAGGAACTGCTGATCGTGCTGGCCAATGGCGGGCGGATCGCGGCGCGAACGGGGGTTCGCAAGGATGATGTTTCAGTGCTTGATAACGCCGCGTACAGCCCGTGCGCGGTCACCGATAATGCGGGATGCCCCAAAAACCCATCATGGAAGCTCAAGGCGCGCAAGGTCACTTACAATCCTGCGCAAAACCGTATCCGTTTCAAGGGCGCACGGCTTGAACTGTTCGGGCTTGAACTGCCGGCACTGCCTGGTTTCTCAATTCCTGCCGACAGCAGCGGAGGCGGCACCACAGGCATTCTCGCGCCTGATCTGCGTTATTCGCGCGCCAACGGGCTTGAGGCGACACTGCCAATATATCTGCAAATTGCTCCAAACCGCGATTTGACGATCACGCCGCATCTCTACACCAATGTGCTGCCCGCACTTGAGGCCAACTACCGTGCGCTGACAGGCGTCGGCGCGTATCAGGTTGGCGGTTT
>JAYTMV010000343.1:0-3018 GCA_043728175.1 Sphingomonadales bacterium | reverse complement strand
CACCGATATTTCCATATCGCGGCTGTTATATGTGCGGTTCCATGGCCAGATGCGCCGCGTGCTGATTGCGGTTTCTGCGCGGTTCTGTGTCCAGCCTGTATCATCCAAACCAAAATCGCTTGGTTCGGGATCAACTTTGGCATTGCCCCATATGTCGACCAATTGCGCATCGGATAATAACCAGAAGGAAACTGCATCCCTTGTAATTTCACTTGGCGCTGGCCAGGGCGAACCAGTGTTCGAGCCAGCGTCTGAGACAGCGCAAGCATAGCTGCCACCGTTGCCACTGCTGCTTGCACGGCCAATGCGAAGGGTTGTGTTATCAAACGCCGCTACGATTTTATTCCAAGTCGCGTCATCAAGGCCTCCATCGCATTCTATCGTCGCGCGAAATTTGGTTTCGCCCGGCAAAACAGCTGCATAGCCAAAAAGTTTGCCATCCTCTGCTGTTCCTGCGCTCATTGCCGTGCGGAGACGGTGGTGCGTGAGTGGATCGGGGGCCTGATTACCTGTCCGCGTCACCCATTTGCGCTTTACAGCTTCGGCTTGAATTCCTTCGCCATACGCCTTCTTGAAAGCCTTCCTTCCTAGAACAGTCTTACCTATCCCATGCTTTGGCGCAAATAATGTCGCAGGATTGAGAAAGCTTGGTTGTTCAGCATCCGAACGCACATTGAGAGCGCCATCTGACGCAAGCGGCGTTACCTCTAGATGGCCTTGCTTTTTCGGCACCATGCGCACTGCATCTGAAAAACGTACTTTTCCAGAATGAAAAATTGTAAACGCCGTTTTTGCATCAAAACCAGCATAGCATTTCTGCGCAGCCCAGCCGAGCAAGGCTGCTCCGGTCGGACCGCTCAGCGTGGCATGCGCGCCTTCGGTGGAGGCATTGCGCGAAAAAATAGCAGGAGCGTTGGGCGTAAGCTCTAAGACGATGCAGCGCCTCGTGATTGCATCGCTTGACAACAGATTATTGCTTGGGCTCGGAGACATTTCTTGCAACATATCTTCTGCGTTTGATTTTATCCGCTGACAACAGGCGATCGCTCGCCCTAAACCATCATGCGTTTGCTTTCCAAAAGCGGGGGTTAGAGTGCAGAGTGCGTCAAGCTTATCGATCCAATCACTCGGGGGATCTCCACTACCCACCCATTCGATTTCACCCGTTAATGTCATTGGCACAGCAACCTCAATCAGGCGGAGCGAACGGTCCTTCGCCGTTCCTGTATCAGCATCAATTGCCGTCGCATGAAGCATCGAAAAGAGCGCGCTGCGCGCATTAGGGTTGTTATGAAAATAACCCTGATCGCCCGAACTTAGTGTTGCGTGATCGGGGAAAGCGATGCTGCCTTGAGTCGCAAAACCGAGTTTATTTTTATTTGTAGCCTCACCAAAATACGGCGTTATCTCCTCCTCAGTCCAGCCAAGTCTATCTCTTGCTGCTTCGCGCAAAATGCCTTTCAGCTGCGACCCTGGCAATGCAGGGCATCCCCATTGATCGCGATAAGCTATCATATCCGCGTCGCCCTCTCCTGATTTGCCAGTGCCTGCCTGCCACCAATCGAGGAATTGTATTGTGATCGTTGCGCGGGTCATGCTGTGATCTCCTTTAATGGCTCTTTAGCAATTTCAGGATCGAATGTTCCAATGTCGATCAGTTCTAGAGCATCGAACAACGCGCCACATTTTTCGGGAATTTTATATTCTGACAGCTCCTCTTCAAAGACGACTTCGAAGCAGGTTTTGAATGCTTGTAGTTTTTCATCCTGCTCGTCATCTCGATCCGTTCGACTGAACAGGCGGTGCCAGAGGGCTTTGGCTGATGCGGTGCGGCTATTGGCAATATCTCCGCGTATTTTGCGCAGCGTATTGCCAGCGCCCGGCAGCGCGTTGATCGCTTCGGCTAGTGTCTTTAACTTAGCATAGGGCAATGCGCCCGTTACCTTTGCCCACCCACCAATTGCATAGGGGTTACTGGTCAGGCTCTCGACGCCGCTCACCGACAATGTAGGGTGAATATGTCGCTCATAATCCTCCTCAGCGGCCTGCGACTGCACATGAAAGGCGAGCATAGAGGGCCAGGGATTATCGCCTTTCTGAGCAGCTGTGATCGATTTTGCCTTTTTCTTCGCGAAACTACAAAGCGATTCCGCCAACGCATTCATCGTAAGAAAAGGCAGGCTATTATGCGCGATTACAACGCCAGCTCCGGCGCTCAAGCCATTGGGAATTTTAGCGTGTAGCTCGCGCTGTGTGCACTCCTCAATCAGTTCAAGGAACCGCTCCGTAAAAGGAACCGCAAGGTCGGCGCGAACGATCAGCGTTATGTCATCTCCGCCGATGACGATGGGACGCGCGGGGACGATGTGACGGTCGTGATAATGATCGTCGGAAGTCGCTCGGCCTAGCAGCAGTTCCGAATTAGCCGCAGCAATTGCAATTAAAATCGCGGTCTCAATACTTTGTCCCAATGCCAAATTTCCAGCAGCATTTGATGAGCGAGCATTCGTAAAGGCTTCGCCCAAGCCTGACAGATCGGCATGGATCAGACCGATACGGCGATCATTGCTAACCTCGCCTTGGGCATTACGCCGCCATGGGAATAGAGGGTTACGCGCAGTGTCTACCGTTTCACCCTCTGCTGTATATTCATCCAGTGCCTGAAAATTACGCGGATAAGCAAACATCCGGTTGTCTGTTGGTTGACCATGAAAGCGGCGCGCAACGCCGTCTATTATGTAACGCATCGGGTCGTTGCCGATGACTGTCCCCATCAAGCTTTGCAATTTATCAGCGCGTTCCCGCTGAGGCAACAACACCATGTCGACCGGCTCAATCTGCTTATCTTTCGACATTCCATAGCTGCGATCGCCCACTTGAGGCAGTCCTGTGCGCGGGACGATGGCTATCACTGGGCGACCAAGAGGCAGGACGCTAGCCGCCATATTGGCGCGGGCTCCGCCGCTGTTTGCAAACGCGTTCTTCATTGAGGCGATTTCGTCACCATATTTCAACTTG
>JAYTMV010000342.1:0-6205 GCA_043728175.1 Sphingomonadales bacterium | reverse complement strand
TCGATATCAGCCAAGCGCATCAGCGATCTTCCCCGCAAGCTTCATCGCGACCAGCCCCTTTTCCATCCGTTCCCAACTTTCAACGCCGTCCTTGGTGATAACATGCACAAGATTTTGTTCGCCGCCCATCCGGTCAACCGACACATCATTGGCGACGATCCAATCGCAGCCCTTGCGTTCACGCTTGGCCGTCGCCTGTTCAATCGCACGCTCGGTTTCGGCAGCAAACCCGATCAGCAGCTTTGGCCGTAGTTTAGAAATGGCAAGTCCGGCAAGGATGTCGGGATTCTTATGCCAGCTCAGCGTTGGCGGCCCCGCCTCTTTCTTGAGCTTTTCAGGTGCGGCATCTACGCGCCAATCCGCTACTGCGGCGACGAGAACGGCGCAGTCGGCGGGCAGCGCCGCCAAGACCTGCGCCTCCATATCCGCTGCGGTTTCAACATCAATCCGCGTCACCCCGGCAGGCGTCACGAGGCTGACGGGCCCGGCAACCAACGTTACCCGCGCGCCAAGTGCGGCAAGCGCACCCGCAATCGCAAAGCCTTGCTTTCCCGAAGAGCGGTTGGCGATCACGCGCACGGGGTCAATCGGCTCATGCGTTGGCCCAGCGGTCACGAGGATATGCTTGCCCGAAAGCGGCTGATCAGCGTCGGGTGCAAAATCGGGCTGATCAATCAGTGGATCAGCGACACCGCCAAGCACACGCGCAATCTCACGCAGGATCGCCTCGGGTTCAGGCAAACGACCGGGGCCATATTCGCCACACGCCATTGGCCCTTCATCGGGGTTGAGGATAGTGATGCCGTCACCACGCAGCGTCGCAACGTTGCGTATCGTCGCTGCGTGCTGCCACATCCGCACATTCATTGCGGGCACGGCGAGTACCGGCTTATCAGTCGCAAGCAGCAATGTCGTCGCGAGATCATCGGCAATCCCCGCCGCCATCTTCGCCATGAGGTCAGCCGTGGCAGGCGCAACCACGATCAGATCGGCCTGACGGCTAAGCTGGATATGCCCCATCTCCGTCTCGTCCTTGAGGTCAAACAGGCTGGTATAAACCTTGTTTTCGGACAGTGCGGCAAGACTGAGCGGCGTCACAAATTCAGCACCACCCTTGGTCAGCACGCAGCGCACCGAAGCCTCCGCTTTGCGCAACAAGCGCACAAGTTCACAAGATTTATACGCGGCGATGCCACCGCCAATAATCAAAAGGATGCGCTTGCCATTCATCCCCCGTCTTTAGCGGGTGCAACGCCCGCGAGTCGAGGGCCACGATCATGGTTAATATTCCGCTACACCCGCACCGCAAAGCTGATATTAAGTACAACTACCGACTCGTAAGCGGGGGAGCTTTCGGATTGGCCGATAGGTGCGGGATGTGCGCGCTTGGCGCAGCGTCTCGCGAAAATGAGCAAAATATAATCCTGGAGAACGCACATGAACGAAGTAATTCAAACCGCGAGCAGACGGAATTTCCTTGGCACCGTTACCGCCGTCACACTGTCTGCAACCGCGCTCGCGCTGCTTGACGGCAATGACGCTATGGCCGCCAAAATGAAGGATAAAAAGGGCGGCGACAAAATGATGGCAAGCGATGTTGGCATCCTCAACGTGGCGCTTGGCCTTGAGCATGAGGCGATCAACGCTTACACGCTGGGTGCGCAGTCAGGCCTGCTTGATAAGGGCGTGCTTGATGTTGCCGTCCTTTTCCAAAGCCACCACAAGGGGCACCGTGACGCACTGATCGCGACGATCAACAAAATGGGCGGAAAAGCTGTCGCTGAAAAAACGCTCGCGCAATATGCGACTGAACTCAACGCGGGATCGATCAAGAGCGCTGGTGATATTCTTCAACTTGCCCGTCGCCTCGAACTGGGTGCGATCAACGCCTATCTTGGTGTGATTCCCTCACTCAATGACAAGGCCCTTGGTCAGGTTGCTGCGCGTTTGGCGGCGGACGAAACCATGCACTGGACGTTGCTTAACTCAGCCCTTGGCGGCGCAGCACCTGCCGGCCCGCTGTCGTTCGGCGCATAACCAACCGCGCTTTTCAGGTTTAATTCATCTGAACTGCGACAAAGGGGCACGAGCTTTCACACACGGGGTTCGTGCCCTTTTTTGAACGGATAGAGTGCCAATGCGACCCGCGATTTTTGCCGCAGCAATTATCCTGTTTTCAAGCACATCTGCTTTTGCCGCAGGCGATGTTGCGCGGGGCCAGATACTTTATGAAAGCCGCTGCGGCGCGTGCCATTCGATTCAGTCAAACCGCACGGGGCCAAAGCATCTCGGCGTTGTCGGTCGCAAGGCGGGCAGCATCACAGGCTTTGACTATAGCCCAGCGCTCAAGAAGGCGAAATTCATCTGGACGCCAAAGCAGCTTGATAAATGGCTGCAAGGGCCGAGCAAGCTGGTTCGCGGCACCAACATGGCGTTCACGGTGCCAAACGTCGAAGACCGCACAGCGATTATCGCTTATCTCGCAGTAGCGAAGTAGCTGCTAAATTAGCGCCGTAACAGCAGCTCCCACTCCGCCTGCAATCAGCGCAACGATGACATACCCCCACCCGGCCCAGCCCTTGCCAATTTCAATTTCGGCAAGTGGTGGCCCAATCGGCGCGGCCCCTGCCTTCGGATAAGCCTCCTCTATCCGCCGCACCAGATCGGGCAAGTCAGCGAGCGTTTTGGCAAGCCGCTGAAGCTTGCCCGCGATCACGACTTCGGGGCCAAGCTCATTCCGTATCCAGTCCGCAACGAATGGCCCGGCAACCTCCCACATATTGATTTCGGGATCGAGTGATGAAGCAACGCCTTCAACCATCACCATTGTTTTCTGGAGGAGCAGCAGGTGCGGCTGCGTTTGCATATCAAATTCGCGCGTGATCGCGAACAACCCGTCAAGCATGTTGCCGACGCTGATATCCTTGACCGGAACGCCGCGTATCGGCTCCCCCACTGAACGCAACGCCGTTGTAAAATCATCAATGTTATGATGCGCGGGGACATATTGCGCGTCGAAATGAATCTCTGCAACGCGGCGGTAATTTCCTGTGATCAACCCGTGGAGAATTTCAGCAAGCCAGAGCCGCGCCTGTCGGTTGACGCGCCCCATGATGCCAAAATCAATCGCACCAATCCGGCCATCTGCCATCGCGAAAAGATTACCCTGATGAAGATCGGCATGGAAAAAGCCTTCGCCGATGGCTTGCACCAGAAACGCATGAACCAGTGTATGCGCCAATTTAGTGCGATCATGGCCAGCCGCTGCGAGGGCATTGTGATCGGTCAGCTTAACCCCGTCGATCCAGTCAAGCGTCATCACCCGCCTGCTCGTCCGGCTCCAGTCAATTGCGGGTACAAAATAATTGGGTTCGGACACCATCGCTGCGGCAAGTTCAGACGCGGATGATGCCTCACGCCTGAAATCAAGCTCACGCAGTGTCCACTGCTTGAAAATCGCAATCACTTCGCGGGGACGCAGCCGCGCCAGCTCCCCGCCGCGCGTGGCAGCATGGGCCGCAATCCATTCGTAAGTTTCAATATCGCTGGCAAATTTTTCGGCAACGCCAGGGCGCAGCACTTTGATCGCGACCGTTTTGCCTTCGGGGGTTACCGCCCTGTGGACTTGCGCGATTGAGGCGGCGCCAACGGGTACTGGCTCAATCGATGCAAACAGATGTTCGATCGGCTTCCCAAGCGCAGTTTCGATCACCGTCTTAATCTGCGCAAACGGAAGCGGCGGCAGATTATCCTGAAGCTGGAGCAAATCCTTGGCCGCCGCCTCACCAACCAAATCGGGGCGTGTCGCCAGTGTCTGACCAAGCTTGATCGCAGCCGGGCCAATCGCGCGAAACGCTTCGGCATAGGCGGGCGGATTGGGAGGAAAACTGCCAAGCCGCGCGAGCCGAGCAATCCGCCGGAAACTGCGCGGCACATTGGTATCGCGTTCAATCCCCAGCAGCGCGCCATTGCGTGCGAGAATGCGGCCCCAGCGGATCAACCGAAGGTAATGAGTGAAACGTCCGGTCAAATCTTCCAGCCGCTGTGAATGGCCACCAGCCCGCCAAGCATTGGCTCAACCTTGGTTTGAATGAACCCCGCATCACGGATCATCCCCTCAAACCGCGCCATATCAGGAAAGCGGCGGATCGATTCGATCAGGTAGCGGTAGCTATCTTCATCATTCGCGAGCAAGCGACCAAGCTTTGGCACCATCTTATGCGAATACGCATCATAGACCTCAGCAAAACCGGGCCAGAGCGTCGTCGAAAATTCGAGGCAGTAAAACCGCCCGCCCCGCTTGAGTACGCGGTGTGCCTCCGACAGCGCCTTATCGATATGCGTCACATTACGAATACCAAAAGCAATTGTGTACGCATCAAAACTGCGATCATCGAAGCTTAGTACCTCGGCATTCTGCTCGCTCCACGAAAGCCCGCCGATATCGCGTTGCTGCGCGCGCTCCATCCCAACGCCGAGCATGTCGGGATTGATATCCGCCACCGTGATCAGCGCGCCCGATGTCTGCATCCGGAACGCGATGTCTCCCGTGCCACCCGCCATATCAAGGATCATTTCGCCGTCGCGGGGTTTGACGCGGCGGACGAAGCGATCCTTCCATAGCCGGTGCATCCCGGCCGACATCGCATCGTTCATCAAATCATAACGTGCGGCAACGCTGGAAAAGACTGCGCCAACGCGCGCTGTCTTTTCGCGCGGAGCTACCTCTTCGTAGCCAAAAGAAACTGTTTCACTCATGCGCCAATCCTCTAGCCAAGCTGTGAGCCTCCCGCTAGCGCAAATCCATGCCTGAGCTACCCGAAGTTGAAACCACCGTTCGCGGCATCGCGCTTGTGCTTGATGGCCGCAAACTGGTTCGGGTTGAACCGCGCCGTGCCAATCTGCGCCGCGATATTCCAGTCGATTTGCGTCAGAGACTGACTGGCGCACGCGTTACTGGGCTTGGCCGCCGCGCCAAATACGGGCTAATCACCACCGACCGCGATGATACGCTGATTTTCCACCTCGGCATGTCGGGACGGTGGCGCGTTGATCCGACCGAAATCGGCGCACATGATCATCTTGTGATTGAAACTGATGAAGGGCGCGTGCTTGCGCTCAATGATCCCCGACGGTTCGGCTCGCTTGATCTAATGCGCAGTGATGAGGTCGCGCACTGGCCCACTTTTGCAGCGCTTGGCCCCGAACCCCTTGGCGACACGTTTACTGCCAGCCATCTCGCGCAGGCGTTTGAAGGTCGTAGCGCCTCAATCAAGAGCCTCTTACTTGATCAGCGCGTCGTTTCGGGTCTGGGGAATATTTACGTCTGTGAGGCGCTTCATATCGCCCGAATCGCCCCCAACCTTCCTGCAGGACAGGTTGCAACAGCGCGACTTAAACCACTGGTAATTGCCATAAAGGACGTGCTGGCGGCAGCAATTGAGGCGGGCGGATCAACGCTGCGCGATTATGCCCGACCAGACGGCGAACTTGGCTATTTTTTCAAGCAGTGGCGTGTTTACGGGCGCGAGGGCGAGGCTTGTCTTTGCGGAAAAACGGTGCTGCGCCGTGTCGACGCCGGAAGGTCAACCTTTTACTGCGCAAAATGCCAGCGTTGAAGGTTGACCGCGCCGCATAGTCTGGCTAAGGGCGCTGCTTCAATCGGGGCGGTAATTGCCGAACCGTTTCCACTATCTAGCAAATTTGAGGTTCCAGCATGGCGAATACGCCGCAAGCAAAAAAGCGCATCCGTCGTAATGACCGTCGCGCAGAAATTAACGGCAACCGGATTAGCCGTATTCGCACGTTCGTAAAAAAAGTCGAACTCGCGCTTGATGCCGGCGACAAGCCAGTTGCAGCAGCAGCGCTTGCTGCGGTTCAGCCAGAGCTTGCACGCGGCGTTGCGCGCGGCGTGATGCACAAGAACACGGCTTCGCGTAAATTTGCCCGGTTGACCAAAGCGGTCTCAGCCCTCGCCTGATATTACAGCATCGTTATTTACATGGCCCGTCGATGTTCGCATCGGCGGGTTTTTTGTGCTTCGCCCGAAAACTTAGGTTAATCGCCGATTCGGCAATCCGCACGATACGACCCCCACTCAAAAAATGTCTACTTTTCAAAGACTTATGCTTGACCTACGGATTCCAGCCATTGCATGAGTCAACAGTAAATATTTCATTTTTTTGACATCATTGCGCTTGATCGC
>JAYTMV010000341.1:0-4083 GCA_043728175.1 Sphingomonadales bacterium | reverse complement strand
CAATCCGCACCTCCACTTTTTTCCCTATCCGCATAGTTTCCTGCGCTACATCACGCCGGTGCCCGCACGCCATCACATCAGGAGCATTGGCCGCGATATCTTTTATTATGAAGATCGAGATTAACCGCGTGGCGGGCCTGAAGCGTTTCATGTCGGTTTTTGGGTTTGTTACGCCAGTCATCTTGCTGTTCACGCTGATACTCGGCGCTGCCCAGTTTTTGAGCGATGTTCACCGTAGTGACGGGGTTCGGATCAGCCCTTATGAAATGATTGGTCGCGATTTCGTCAACATCTGGCAAGGCGGCCAAATGGCGGCAGCTGGCCAATCGGCGCGCGTCTATGATCGCCCCGCTTACCGCGAAGATTTGAAAAAGAACGTCGGCATCAGCGGTATTTTTGCCTTCAGTTATCCGCCCCATATGCTTGCGTTTTCAGTACCTTTTGGTGCGCTGCCTTACATCATAGCGCTCACGGCTTGGTCTCTGTTGACACTAGGGCTGTTCACCCTCGCCGCGCGGCCGTGGCTGCGCGAAGCCGAACTTCCGCTCTGGACTGTCTTGCTGCTGCCCGGCACGATCAACAATTTGGCGTCAGGGCATTTTGGCGCGCTGATCGGCGCGCTTGCGTTGATTGGATGGAGAAATGCAGCAACCCGTCCGCTTGCCTCGGGTGCCGCCTTTGCGCTGATGACGGTGAAGCCGCATCTCGGGGTGCTGGTCCCGCTCGGTCTTGCTATATACGGTCGTTGGCGGACTGTTCTGATCGCGACCATCGGCACAACATTGCTTGTTGCCGGGTCTACCTTCTTGTTGGGCCCGCAAATCTGGATGGTCTGGATCAAATCGACGTTGCCGTTTCAAGCCAGCCTGATCGGCGGCATTCGGCCCGATGTCCAATATCTATACATGATGCCGACGGTGGAACGGACCGCGGCCTCACTCGGCGTGTTTGGAATCGGTTCTATCCTCATTCAGATCGGCTTTGGTGTGGCGACAATTGGCATCTTACTGCGAAGCTGGAAAGCCGGAGACAGCGTCGCGACGTTGGGATTGCTATCGACGATCGCCACATTTCTCATCCTGCCTTATGTGTTTACCTATGATATGGTCGCGTTCGATCTTGCCATTCTAGTGCTTGCTGCACGATTTGGGGCGCATTTGTCTCAGGGGGAAAAGGCAGTGCTTGGTATCGCGTTTCTACTCCCGCTGATCAATTATCCGCTTGCATTACATGGTTTGGGATTTTCATCGCTCTTCATTCTTGCCGCACTGTGGATCCTTGCCAATGCCAGCCAGCGGGCACGCGCATGATTGAGGCACCCAAAAGCCTGTTTGGCCAGATTTTTGCCTATATCATTGGCGGCGGCGGGATGACCGCGCTCCATTCGCTGGTTTACTGGACACTCGCTGCCATATTCGGCGTCGAACCCTATATTGCCAATAGCATTGCCGCGATCTTGGCAGGGATTGCAGGTTATATCCTGCATAGCCGCTTCACTTTCGGCCATGGCCGCGCCCCTGGAATGGATCTTCAGGCGCTTGGCCGTTATCTCATCGTCTCGCTGCTGTGTTACGGCCTGAACAGCTTTTGGGTGTGGTTAATCGTCAAACAGAGCGGATATTCGGTTGCGATGTCGATTGTCCCGATGGTGCTGGTAACGCCGTGGCTCGGTTTTGTGCTCAACCGGTTCTGGACGTTCAAACGCTAGCGTTTACCCGTTTACACGCCACACTTTGATCGCATCAGCGCCCTTGATGGTCACAGGCGTCAGCCACTTGGGAATGTTTTGCGCGTTCAGCTGGCTCCAAAATCCGCGCGGGCTGACATCTTGATAGTGAAGCGTCTCAGCAACACCCGGGCACACAACAAGATAGTCGATATTACGTCGCTTTAGAATCGCATGCGCTTGATCAGCAGTGCCAATGAATGTCTCGATCACATCGCGCATAGCGGCGGCGTTGCGGTGATGGCCGCTCGCGACAACCTTGTGCGGCGTCTCAAGCAGGATCGAGGGCGACGTATCGAGCGGCGCCATCAGATTGCTTGGCGGCAACGAAGTGAGCAAGCTGATTTCCTGATTATCAGTGCACATCACCGCTTTGCGCACTGCGGTTTCGATTTGTTGATCGGTGGTTAGAAATATGACCCGGTCAACAACCAGGCCGGGTACGGCGAGCATGGCAGCCGCCACCGTTGCCCCGACACGGAGGAGCGGATTGTTAAACGAGCGTGCCCATTTAACCGCACGGAGGACGATAACGGCAGCCGCGGGAAGCGCTAGAAGATTGGCAACACCGCTGGCGCGTTGCACCAACATTGCGGTTATCGTCGCGCCAACGAGCATGAACAGCATCACCGCCCAGTGATTGCGCGCCTGTCTGGTTGATCGACCAACCATCATTATGGCAGCGCCAATCGCCAATAAAGGCAGTGCGAGCGACGTCGCAGCGATACCCAAAGCTTGATCCCATACCGGCAGCCCTTCCATCACCCGGACATACCAAAAGTCATGAACCAGAGGATCAAGCTTTGTGAAGGGCCCCGCGGCGCATGTCGGCGCTGCGGTAAGCAAAAGCGCGCCGCATGCGATTGCAAGAGCGGCGAGACCGACGAGACAAGTCACGAGGCGCGCGGGGTGCAATCGAACAAGCGCATAGGAACCCGCTGCTGCAAGCCCAAAAACCGCCAAATGTATCGGTGACACCGCGTCGCAATAGGTCAGACCCCAGCGGCTGAAATGGTGTGTTGCGCCGTATAAAGCGGGCGAAACGACGGCCAGTGTCAGCGTCACATTGCGCAACCGCACACCCTCGCCTCGGTCAATCGCCCAGCGCAGCCCCAACAGCGCCATCGTCATAACCGCGAAGGGAAGCCCTTCGAGCGAAATTGATAGCCAGAGCGCGAGCGCAAGCCCGACGAAGATACCGCCGCGGCGAATGCGAATATCGAGCAATCCGCACATCACAACTAAGCCAAGTGCCATTTGCCAGCCGTGATGATCAATCCGCATCGGCCGGAGTTGATGAGTGACGGCAACACACATTGGAACAAGCAATGTTGCGATCAGCGCATGATTGTGATCGAGCAAACGCCGCGCCAGTTTCGCAACCAATGCCATCACGACAGCCAGCGTTAGCAATGGCACAATGATGAGCGCCGCTGTCTCACTGTGCGACGCGCCGATAAATGGTGTCATCAAGGCGATCACTGCAGCAATCGGCAAGTCGATAAATCGTGACCAGTGCATCGGCCCGCCAATCGGCGGGTTCATCCGGTATTGGGTAACATCGAACCAGCTTTGCCCCGCCAACCAATCGCGGACTTCAAGCAAACGGAGCTGATCATCTGAATCAGGGAAGTGCCACTGCACAATATAGGGATAAGCGGCGATGATCAGGATAAGGCTGGTCATCAGCCACACGCCAAACAGTCCGAACCGATAGGCAGACCCGCTCATCACGCGAAAACGACAACTTTGCGCAACAAATAAGTGACGTTGAAACTCACCGCAATCGCAACAATTTTTGCGGCGCGGGGATCAAATCCGGCGGCAGCACTCACCCCGACGATCAGCATTGTCAGGCCTAGCCCGAGCAATGCAGAACCAACAAACAGGCCCTTTTGCTTCGTACGCGCGGCACCATTGTCAGCCAATTGCGCGCCGAAAACGAACCGGCTGGACAAGAACCAATGGACAAAAATCCCGAGGCAATAACCAAGACCCGAAGCCAATGTGGCAAGCACGCCTCCCGCTATCAACGTGAGGAACAGCGCCACATCAACGCCGAGAGCCGCAGCGCTGACCGCCACATAGCAAAAGTAGCGCGGGACGTTTGCCAGCGACGAGATCATAATCAAGCGGCCTTTAAGCGCTCTGGTACAAAGCGTTCTGAGCGCAAGGCTTCCTTTTCGCCTTCATCGCCGGACTCGTGATATTCGGCGTCTTCGTTGACGTTCCAGATGTCGTAGATGCGCTCGCCAGCTTCGATATTGCGCACTGTCAGCATCGCGGTCATCATTGCATGATCCTGATTGTTGTAACGGTGCATTCCGTTGCGGCCAACCATGTGCAAATTATCATAT
>JAYTMV010000340.1:0-9321 GCA_043728175.1 Sphingomonadales bacterium | reverse complement strand
CGCGCGCTGGTGAATGACAGCACCGCAGGCTTCCTGCTTGAGCCTGTTCAGGGCGAAGGCGGCATCATGCCCGCCACACAGGAATTCTTGCAAGGCTTGCGCGAGATCTGTGATGAGCATGGCCTGATGTTGGTGCTTGATGAGGTTCAGGCGGGCGTTGCACGTACTGGCAAACTTTACGCGCATGAGCATTATGGGCTGATCCCCGATATCATGGCGACTGCAAAGGGCATTGGCGGCGGTTTCCCAATGGGAGCATGTCTTGCCACTGAGGAAGCGGCCAAGGGCATGGTGATCGGCACGCATGGGTCGACCTATGGCGGCAATCCGCTCGCAATGGCGGCGGGGAGTGCGGTGCTTGATGTCATCCTTGAACCCGGCTTCATGGAGCAAGTGAGCGCAACGGGTGAACGGCTGCGCGGTGCGCTTGCGCAGTTGATCCCCAATCATGACGACTTGTTCGATCATGTGCGCGGGCTGGGGTTGATGCTTGGGATTAAGCTCAAGACCGATAGCCGCGCCTTTGTTGCACATTTGCGCGATAATCACGGGCTGTTGACGGTTGCCGCAGGGGATAATGTTGTTCGCGTTCTGCCCCCGCTTAATATTGATGAAAGCCACATTAGCGAGTTTATTGAGAAACTGTCGGCCGGCGCGCGGAGCTACGCGATCCCGCAAGCCGTCTGATGCGGCACTTTCTCAACCTGTCCGACGCAGGGGCTGATGGTATCGTTGCGATGATTGCTGATGCACTTGACCGTAAGGCGGCGCGGGCCGGGTGGTCAAAGGGCAGGGCAGATACTGATGCGCCACTTGCCGGGCATACGCTCGCAATGATCTTTGAAAAAAGCTCGACCCGAACCCGTGTCTCATTCGACATGGCAATGCGTCAGCTTGGTGGCACCACTATCGTTATGGATGCAGGCGGAATGCAGCTTGGTCGCGGTGAAACCATCGCCGATACCGCGCGTGTCCTTTCGGGCTACTGTGACGCGATCATGATCCGTACCGATGATCATGCCAAGATCGAGGCAATGGCTGCTCACGCATCGGTGCCAGTGATCAATGGCTTGACTGACCTTTCGCACCCCTGCCAGATCATGGCCGATCTGCTGACGCTGATTGAAAATGGCAAGGCGCTGCCGGGGCTTAGCGTGGCATGGCTGGGTGATGGCAATAATGTGCTGCATTCAATCATTGAGGCGGCGGGGCTGATGCAGTTCAACGTCCGCGTTGGCTGCCCGCAAGGTTATGAGCCTGACGTAAGCTTTGTTGAGGCGGCGCGCGCCAAAGGGGCGGCTGTCTCTCTCTTTGCGGATGCGGTGGAGGCAGTGGACGGGGCCGACGTCGTTATTACCGATACCTGGATCTCAATGGGGCAGGAGCATGTTCACAATAAGCTCGCCGCGATGATGCCGTTTCAGGTGACCGGGCGGTTGATGGCGAGAGCAAAAGCCGACGCCCTGTTTCTACACTGTCTCCCCGCGCACCGCGATGAAGAGGTGACGGCGGCGGTGATTGATGGCCCGCAGTCGCGCATCTGGCAGGAGGCGGAGAACCGACTTCATGCGCAGAAATCGGTTCTGCTCTGGGCCTTCGGGTTGCTTGGATGAGCGCAGACCTAGACCGCGCGCTCAGTTTCATT
The DNA here is from genome assembly GCA_043728175.1 of Sphingomonadales bacterium. Taxonomy (GTDB): domain Bacteria; phylum Pseudomonadota; class Alphaproteobacteria; order Sphingomonadales; family Sphingomonadaceae; genus Aquisediminimonas. The sequence goes on along the minus strand of JAYTMV010000340.1, from coordinate 7,676 downwards.
ATTCCCGAACGTAATGCGCGCGGGCGATTGGTGCGGCTTGGGCCTGTGCTTGAGGAGATACTTTCGGCGCACGGCTATCCGCCAGCTATTGAGGCGCTGCTTGCCGAAGGGCTGGTGCTGACAGCGCTACTCGGCGCGATGCTCAAGGATGCGGGCGGGCAACTTACGATGCAGGTGCAGACCGAAGGCGGCGCGGTCAGCCTGCTCGTCTGTGATTATCGCGGTGGGCAGGTGCGCGGCTATATCCAGCATGATGCTGACCGCGTTGCTGAGCTCCCGGTTGAACCGACCTGCTTTGCGCTCTTCGGCAAAGCCTATCTTGCGATTACATTTGATCAGGCGGTTTCAGGCGAGCGCTATCAGGGGATCGTGCCACTTGATGGGAATAGCCTTTCCGAAGCGGTTGAAAGCTATTTCGGCCAGTCAGAACAAATCCCAAGTCTCGTCCGCGTTGGTATCTCAGGACGGGTAGCGGGCGGGCTTTTGCTCCAGCATTTGGCAGAGGGCGAGGATGGTCGTGAGCGCATTCACACCCGGCTTGATCATCCCGAGTGGGAGCATGTGAAGGCACGCGGGATCAGTGTTGCCGCGCCTGAACTCACAGACGCTGCGCTACCGCTTGATGATCTTGTCTGGCGATTGTTTCATGATGAAGCTGAAGTGCGCGTACTCGGGGATGCGACGCTTAGTAAAGGCTGTCGCTGTGACCTTGCCCATATTTCAGGCGTTATTGGCCGTTTTCCCGATGAAGAGCGCCAAAGCATGGCGGGTAGTGACGGCGTGATCGCTGTCAATTGCGAATTTTGCGCGAAAATCTTTTCCATCCCTGTCTATTAACCTTGGTTGTGCCTTAATTCGATCAACTTGTGATCGTATTCATTGCACAGTTCGTCGCTGATCATGATATTGTGATTCGGTTGATGAGCAGGAGTAAATTCGATGCGTCTGGCTATTTTGATTCCTGTTGCGATGCTTGCGAGCGTTGCTGTCCCCTGCTTCAGCCAGCCTGCGCAAGCACCAACGATTGCAGCGCTCCAAGTCATTCAGCCCGGCCAATGGGCGCTGCGTTCGCGCAGTGATCCCGCGCAAAGCCGCGCGCTTTGCCTTGGTGATCCCGCGCTCCTCCTCCAGTTGCGCCATGGTGCTGCTGCCTGCACCCGCTTTGTTGTGGCGAATGATCCGCGCGGCGCCACCGTCCAATATCGCTGCCCCGGCAGTGGCAATGGGCGGACGACGATCCGCGTTGAAACCCCGCGTCTGATCCAGATCGAATCGCAGGGCATTTTGAACAATGAGCCCTTCGTCGTTGAATTTGAAGGCCGCCGTGTTGGTGAATGCGCGGTGCGAGACGGCGGTAGTTCCAGTCGTCGTTGACGTGATGTTAACCATTCCTTTGTAACGTAGGAATGTTGCAGGTTTGTTTGATTTTCCTGCACCGATCCTCCTCTCGCCGAAAGGCATACTGACCGCCCCGCAACGGGCGGTCATTTTTTATGGGCTTGTGTCAGGCTGCCAGCGGTAATAGCGGACGGCGGCGATGATGATAACTCCTGCTTCCAGTGGCGCTGTGGCGCTTGTCCTGCTTTCGGGCGGGCTTGACTCAATGGTTGTGGCTGGCCTCGCGCGCGAGGCGGGGTATCGCATTTACGCGCTCACCATTGATTACAACCAGCGTCACCGGATTGAGCTTGAGGCCGCTGCGCGCGTAGCAAGCGCGCTTGGCGCCGAACGCCATGTTGTCCTGCCCGTTGACCTTTCAGCCTTTGGCGGTTCGGCGCTGACCGACACTGCGATAGCGGTGCCCAAGGACGGCGTAGATGGCAGCATCCCGCCGACCTATGTGCCCGCGCGCAACATGATCTTCCTTTCGCTCGCACTTGGCTGGGCTGAGGCAAGCGGCGCGCGTGATTTGTTTATCGGGGTCAACGCGCTTGATTATTCGGGCTATCCTGATTGCCGCCCCGAATTTATCGCCGCGTTTGAGGCGGCGGCAACGGCTGCGACCAAGGCCGGCGTACAAGGGCAACCATTCCGCATCCACACCCCACTGATCGCGATGAGCAAGGCTGATATCGCGGCGGAGGCGGCGCGGCTTGGCCTTGATGTATCGATGAGTTGGTCATGCTATGATCCAGCGCCAGAAGGCCGACCCTGCGGTCTGTGCGATAGCTGCCGCCTGCGCGCGAAGGGCTTTGCAGAGGCGGGGCTGATCGATAGCGCCATGATATGAGCTATGCGGTCAAAGAAATCTTCCTGACTTTGCAGGGTGAGGGCGTCCACACTGGTCGCCGCGCGGTGTTCCTCCGCTTTGCCGGGTGCAATTTGTGGAGCGGGCGCGAACAGGATCGCTACAGCGCGATTTGCCGCTTTTGCGATACTGATTTTGTCGGCACTGACGGCGAAGGCGGCGGGAAATTTGCTACGGCTGTGGCGCTAGCTGATGCTGTCGCAGCGACTTGGGGGGACGTAACAGGCGGCGTCCGCTATATCGTGATCACTGGCGGTGAGCCTTTGCTCCAGCTTGACACCGCACTCATCGACGCGCTCCACGCACACGGTTTTGAAATCGGCGTTGAAACCAACGGCACAATCGCCGCGCCGTCTGGCATCGACTGGCTCTGCGTTAGCCCGAAGGCGGGCAGCGAAACGGTGCAGCTCAGCGGCAATGAGTTGAAACTCGTCTGGCCACAACCGGGAAGCGACGCTGCCGCAATGTCAGGCTGGGCGTTTGATCATTTCCTGATCCAGCCAATGGACGGGCCAGAGCTTGCAGCGAACCGCGCGGCGTCAATCGCCTTCATACTTGCCAATCCCAAGTGGCGGCTTTCAACTCAAACACATAAGGTGCTTGGGATTGCCTGATCCTCAGAACGGCAACCAGCGCGATTTTTCGCTAAACTTCATATAGCCGATATTGGCGCCAAGCCGCACACCAACGCCAAGCCGCACCGGGATCAGCGCAATATCGCCGCGCCGCAAATAGGTCGCCGAAAGCCCGCCAACAAAATAAGCGCGCCCCTCAACCTGGGCAAAACGCTTGTAAAGATCTTGGCTGTCATAAAGATTGTAAACCAGCACAAAAACCTTGGCCGCATCGCCGCCGACATCAAAGCCGAGCGATGGCCCCGTCCAGTATACGGCGCGATCCCCTTCAACCTTGTGCGTCAGCGTGCCCGAGCCATAGCGGAACCCGACAACAAACGCGCCTGATGCCTCACGCCCGGCGATATAGCCATTGGGTTCACCCTGATCCTTCAAGATTTTTTCAAGCAGCGCTGCCAAATCCTTCGCCCCCTTGCCAAACACGCCCTCGGCCGCGCCGATAAGATCATCCTTGCGAAATGTCGCACCTTGAGCAGTCGCAGTCGCGGCGGGATTGGCCGAATCCGCCACGGTATCACTCGGCGTTGCAGCGACGGCGGCTTCGGACTTCACCAGATCCTGATCAAAATCCTCGCTCTTTGGCTGAGCAGGCGCGGGTGGCACCTGCCTGGCGGCGGTTTGCTGCGTCGCTGTCTGCGGGACGGTGCCGAGAGCGCTGTTCGGGTCAACCGACTTGACTTGAGCCACCGCAACCGGCGCGCTCAAAACTGTCAGAAGCGTAACGAAAATCGCGGTCAACGCCTTGGTGCGCGCGGCAATGGTGAATGACATGGCGGCTTTTCCTAAAACAGAGCATAATTCACACAGCTTAGAATCCTTGTATTCTCCCACCGCAATCAACCCCGCGATGAACCGAGTCGATTCTGCGCCAAGCGGCAGTTTGCCGGTGCTGCCGCGAAATTAAGCGCTGCGAAAACAGCTTATTGATCCCGCCGATTTGTCTCGCTATAGCGCGCAGGCTGCTTTTACGTGGAGACGTGGGTGAGTGGCTGAAACCAACAGTTTGCTAAACTGTCGTAGGGGGTAACCCTTACCGCGAGTTCGAATCTCGCCGTCTCCGCCACTGCCACTTCAGGCTTAGTTCCCTTCGCTCCCTTTCTATTTTCCGCGCAGTTGACCGATGGCATCGCGCCCAAATTTTGCGATGATCTCACCAATTTCTTTGACTTGGGCAACCGAGCGTTCGCTTTGATCGCGAACGAATTTGGTCTGTATCTTGATAATATCAGTTGCTGACTTGGCTTCGGCGGCGGCGCGCATCGCGGCGAAAGCCTCTTTGGTATTGGCCTCCGCATGATCAAGCACCTTGCTATTCAGCGCCGTCGTCCGCTTGACCGCGCGCTCTGCGGATTCGCGAATGGCCATGCCCGCTTTTTTGACTGGTTCGCTGATCTTGTCAGTGATCTTGTCAGTGATCTTTTCGGCCTTGGGGGCTTTGGCAGCTTTTGGGGTTTCAGGTTTTTTGGCCATCATGCTTTTCCTTTTACAATTTTGGGTTTGGAGGGTTTGGCGGCGGCCACTTTTGCGGCTGCTTTAGGTTTTGGTCTTGGCTTTGCCACGACGCTTTTTGTCACTGCTGCTTTTGGTGCGGCTTTTGTCGTTTTGGCAATACCGTCCTTCATCTCTTCAAATGATTGGCGCAGGCAATCGGCATAAAGTGCTGGATCTGGCATCATCTTGCGATCGCAAGTGAAGGAAATCACGATTTCATCGACATAGCTATAGATTGTGTTGATCAACCCCATCCCGTCAAACACGGGGCCAAGCCCGAGCATTTTGACCAGCTTCGCGCCGACAAAATAAAGTGGGATGCGCGATCCCGGTACGTTGGTCGCGACGCAGCTATAGACGGGCGCATGGGCATTTGCCACGCCAAGCCGGGTGTAAAGCCGCGCACCTAGCCCAGCAAGACCCGACGGGATCAACTGGCTGTAATCAGTCAGCGTCCGCGCGCCGACCGCATTGGTCATTGCCTTTGAATTGACCGTTTCCTTGTGGACATGCTCAAGCCGCTTGACCGGATCAGCGATGCTTGTGCCAAGGCTGACGACCATCCCTGAGACGAGGTTGCCAAGCGCCTCTTTCTCGCCCTCGGCGCGTACCGAGATAGGCGCAAAGGCCGTCATATTATCCTTGGGCAATTCCTTCTTGTCAGAAAGATAGCCGCGCAGGCCGCCGCCGATGATCGCGAGGATGACATCATTGACGGTCGCGCCCGGAATCGCCTCTTTCACTGCACGGATTTCGGCGAGCTTGAAGGTCGCGCCGTCAAACACCCGCTGCGGCGAGACTTTCTTGTTAAAGCGCGTTTGCGGCGCAAGCTTGGTGCCGGTTAGCGAGATTTCGCCAGCACTCACCTGCTTGCCAAGCCGCGCGACACCGGGGATCGTGTTCCACAGCGTCTGGCCGAATTTGAACGGCTGCTTGATCGCGCTGATATAAGTGCGCACTGCGATTTCGCCGATGCCCGGCGGGTTTTCGCCCGACCAATTATCGGGAAGCGCCGGGCGTGACATGCTCGCGTCAAGATCATGCACCGCTGAGCTCATCTCAACGCCCGACATTCCGTCAATCGCGGCGTGATGGACTTTGGAAACGAGCGCGAAGCTGCCTTTTGGAATGCCGGGGATATTATCGAGCCCCTCAACAATCCAGAACTCCCACAGCGGCTTGGTCAGATCAAGCGGACGCGCATGGAGCCGGGCGACCTGAATGCAAAGCTGCCGCCAATCGCCGGGTTTGGGCAGCGCGATGTGACGGACATGATATTCAAGATCAAAGTCGCTATCTTCAATCCAGTAAGGATGATCGAGATCAAACGGCACCCGCACCAATTTCTGCCGGAAACTGCGCGCACCGCTTAGTCGCCCCTCGATAAAGCGCAATATGTCCTTGAAACGAACCGCCCCGCCGGGTGCGGTCGAAGGATCATAAATCGCGACCGACCCAATGTGCATCGGCGTCGCGGGGGTTTCAAAATAAACGAAACTCGCATCCTGTCCGCTCAACTGAAGCATATTGGCCCTCTCCCTATTTTTCGTTGGGGTGAGGCTAGCACTGGATTTGTGGGAAGGCGAGTCTTTGGGAAACCCCTCTCCCTTTGAGGGGGAGGGAGGGAGCCGCGCAGCGGCGGAAGGGTGAGGGCGCGCAGAGCGATACGTGAGCGTGGTTGACGAATATGATAAATGGGAGTCTTGCTATTGCCTAATAGGCGTGAAAATATGCAATATACTGGTTGAGAAGTAATCGAGTCTCGACGGTGAGACGAGGCGAATTGGAATGAGCGAAAAAATGGTCGTAAAAATTTAATGCTAATCGGAGAAGTCAGAGTGAAATCTGAGTGGGACGGCAATAATTACCAACTGTGGGCTCAAGCGCTTATCGTCATTTGCGTCATTTGCGTCATTTGCCTTGTTATTGATCGCTATACGGCTCCGGACGACGGCAGGTTATTCGGGATGACTATATTTTTATTAATTATTGGGATTTTTCTTGTTCCAAGTGGCCCTAAACCCCCTGAAAAATAAATTGTTTGAAAATTATACAATCGTCCTGTGTGTTACTCAAATCAAATTAAAGGTGTTTCGCTTGTATGGTGAATTAATACACTGAAGACAGTTTCAGTGATTCCCGCCGCCGACCCCTCACCCCCCAGCCTCAACAAACCGGATTGCCGACACCTGCCCTTTGCTTCCCTGTGGCCGCACGATCACATCGACCTCGCAGCCGAGCCGGGTCAGCATCCGCATGAGGCGTTCGACGGATATGTCCCGGAAATGGCCCTTGAGGATGCGGGACATATCGGGCTGGCTGACGCCCGTGACCTTGGCGGCGACGGTTTGCGTCATGCTACGCCCAGTCATCACGTCTTTGAGGCGCATAACAAGCTGCGCCTTGAATAAATGTGTGTCGGCATCGGCATAGCCAAGGTCAGCAAAAAGATTGCTCGTGCCCATTTCAATAGTTTCTACGGTCATGCGCTGCCTTTCGGTGTTTGATTCTGCTGGTGATGTGCTTCGGCCAGTTTCAAGCGGGATTTGATCATATCTATGTCTTGCTGCGGTGTTTTGATCCCCGATTTCGATTTCTTCTGAAAAGCATGTAGGACATAAATCCTTTGCTCAAACCGCACCGTGTAAACGGCCCGATACGTATCGCCCTTGTCATTCTCAACTAGTTCAATCACGCCTGCGCCGCTGAAACCCTTCAACGGTTTCATCATATTGTGCCAGTTGCCAGCCTGCGCAAGGTAGAGTGCAAATCCCATTGCATCCTGTACATCATCAGGAAATGCCCTGAAATCTTTCTTGCTTGAGCCGACCCAAGCGACAGGTTTGACAGACTCGCTAGTCACAAGGGGATTATGGCGCTTTCACCATAATTTGTCAAGGTGTTACCGCCCAGCCTCCACAGCATCCCCCGCAATCGCAGGCCGCCCGACCTTTGCCGTCGCGACACTTGGCACACGTTTCTCAATCACCCCCAGCCATGATCCCGCCTTATCCCCCACAAACACTTGCGGCTCCGACGGATCGAGCCCGCGTTCGCTTTCCCAGCCGTTGATGAGGATCAGGGCGTCGCTTACCGCTTTGTCGAAACTCTGGCTTTTGCGGAGCGCAGTGTTGATCAGCGCGTCACCGAAATATGTCCAGTCATTGGTTGCGGCACAGCCGAATGATGTCCGCGCGTCGGATGCGGCGGTGACGATGACACTTGTGTCGTTCTTCAGAGCAGGCACAAACACGCCTGAAAAACAGGCCGAGATCAGCATCATCCGCCGGTTGATGCCAAGG
>JAYTMV010000339.1:0-6154 GCA_043728175.1 Sphingomonadales bacterium | reverse complement strand
ACCAAATAGCTTTCCCGGCGGAATCGCATCCGCACTTAATGATCAGCGTGACCGCGCGCCCTCTGCACCCACTGTTGCGGGTGCGGGCGTGACCGATCCAGCCGAGCTCACGCGGCTGATTAACCTGATCCGCGCCGCTGAGTCGGCCGATACCGCACAAGTACGCGATGTCGCCGTCGGTGAATTTGTGGTTACGGGTACGCGTGTGCCGATAACCCTTATCGCACCGCTTCAGACGCTGACACGCACCGAAGCGGCGGTACTGCGTTTTCTCGGTTGGGGGCGGTCGAACCCCGATATCGCCAACCTGCTCAACATGAATGAAAACACCGTCCGCAGTCACATTAACAATGCCGTGCAGAAGCTTGATGTAGACGGCACGCGGGAACTTAACAGCGTGGCGGGACTGCTGTTCCATCCTCTCGATTGAGCCAAAATCTGCGCAAAAAACGCAAAAACTAATCGAATCGATTAGGCCATCTAATCGAATCGCGGATGCCCCTTCCAAACGAATCAGCGCATAAAGGTGTCAGAAGGCGAACCGTCCCCCCACGGCGCAGCCCTCCCAGGCCAATAATGGCCAACTCGCAACGGAATTTTTTGAAGGAGAATTAAAATGTTTGGAATTGGTGATATCTTTAAGATGGCCATGAATCCTACATCACTTTTGCAGCTTGCTGCTGGCCCAGCCGGTTGGGCTTCGCTCGCTATGCAGACTTTAATGTCAACGGTAGGTAAAGAAATCTTACAGCAACTTGGTCAGCAGCTTGGTTTGCCACAATCGCTGATCGATGTTGCGCAAACCGCGTTCTCGCAAGCCAGCGGAAATCCTGGTGCAACAAATCTTGGTCAGGCTGTTGGCGACCTTGGCAAGACATTCGGATTGACAGGAGCTGCGGCTGGTCAGTTTGAACGCGAAGCCGGCAAACAAATTGATAGCTTTATTAAACAGCAAGTCGAGCAAATGGCACGTCAGGCTACCGATGAAAGCACCGAGTCGACAGGTGCAAAGGGCACCAAGGGCGCAAAAGGTGGCAGTGTTCTGATGCGTATTGCGCTTGCTCTCGGTGCGGCAATGGATAAAAAAGTTGATAAAATGGCTGAGATTGCTGACAAACTTGAAGGTATGGGTGAAATCACCGGGAAAAACACATCGCAGTATCAGGCTTTGACTGCTGAGATGAGTGCGCTTGGCCAAGAGCTCAAAATTGTCGGTGAAGCGTTGAATAACACGCTGAAATCTATCGGTGAAGCGGCATCAACCTTGGCACGTAAGCAGTAAACTGATAACATTAAGCCCGTGGGTAAGTTTATCCACGGGTTTTTTATTGGAATTTACGATGAAAATCTACAGCGCAGTGATTTCTGTTTTGATTGCATTATCGATACCACACACTGCTGATGCACAATCAGAATATGGTGGTGGCTGGGCTGTTCCAACGTTAGATACTTCAATCTCAATCACAAACGATGTGATCAATCGTGAGATTACTAATAAAATTGTAAGAGATGAGATCGCTGCAAAAGATCGTGGTTCACCCAACGTTTTTGCAGGTAACTCTAAAAGGTCACTTCAAAGCGCTCCGGCTGCGTCTTCACAGCAACGACTAAGCCTGAGTTTTAAACCTTCGCTCGTGCGTCGCAAACAAAATCTCGCTCAGTTTGTTAATAAGACTCGCCCTGACAATCCCGAAGGTGCTGCGCAGATGGCAAAGCTGTTTGCTACAACGGATGTGATTGGCTTAATTGGTCAGGGGATCGCCCCTTTCGGTTTACGCGTTGACAACGTCGCAGATGCTTACACGGTATATTGGACAAACGCGTGGCTTGGTTCTCGAGGTCGTAGTGATACGCTGTCGCAACAGCAACTTACCGCAGTAAAAAATCAAGCTACCAACGCGCTTCTTGCAATTCCTGCGTTTATTTCAGCATCGGATGCACAAAAGCAGGAAATGGCTGAGGCGATGCTTGTTCAAGCCGCGATGATTGAGGCATATATTGGTAACGCTAAATCTGATCCTGCGTTGATGTCAAAGGTGAAGGAAGCAATTGCTAAAGGTGGAAAAGGCATGGGGCTTGATCTTTATGCGATGAACTTAACGCCAAACGGCTTTGTTTTAGGAAAACGCGGCAGCGCGGTTGATAACATTGATATGGTACCCGGCAACGAATCTAACGAGCAAGCACTCGCATCTGCAACGTCATCTAGTGACAAAGAAGTCACTAACTATGCTCTGATCGCTGCCGCCGGCGGCGCTGGCCTCGGTGGCATGTTCCTGCTTGGCAAGGCAATGGGGCGGAAGCGTTAGGGCGGATATCAAAGCCTGTCGGTTAATCCCACCACAGAAGCACTAGGTTGGATCGCTTCACCCTGTTTGAAACGGTTTTCTTACTTTGATCGGCATAAGAAATCCGAGCACCGTGTCGGGCACATGGAGACGTGTGTGGTTCAACTTAACGTCATCACGCTCTCGGCCAGACGAGCAAGTTTGCCATGTTCTTGCACTCCGTTTCAGCCTCTACATCAATAGGATCTCGCCATACCAAGCACATGCTCGGCAACAAAAGACAGGATCATGTTCGTGCTGATCGGGGCCACCTGATACAGCCGCGTTTCGCGGAATTTGCGTTCAATGTCATATTCAACGGCGAAGCCAAAGCCACCGTGCGTCTGGATACAGGCTTCGCCAGCGGCCCAGCTTGCTTCGGCGGCGAGCATTTTGGACATATTGGCTTCTTCGCCAACCGCCTCTCCCGCCTCGTATTTGCGCAACCCCTCATGCACCATGAGTTCTGCCGCACGCATTTGAGTGTAAGCGCGCGCGATGGGGAATTGGACGCCTTGGTTTTGCCCAATCGGACGGCCAAACAACACACGTTCATTGGCGTAGCCAGTCGCTTTCTTGATGAACCATTTCGCGTCACCAATACACTCTGCCGCGATTAGCAGACGCTCAGCATTCATGCCGGACAGGATGTACCTAAAGCCCTTGCCCTCTTCGCCGATCAGGTTGGCTGCGGGCACGCGGAGATTGTCGAAGAAAACCTCGGTCGTCGCATGGTTCATCATCGTTTCAATCGGGCGAATGGTAAGGCCGTTGCCGACTGCATCGCGCATATCAACGATGAAGACTGACAGGCCATCAGTGCGGCTCGCGGCCTCTTCACGCGGAGTCGTGCGCGCGAGGAGGATCATCAGATCGCTATGTTCAGCGCGGCTCGTCCATAGTTTCTGGCCGTTGATGATGTAATCATCGCCGTCGCGTTTGGCAGTGGTTTTGAGCGCAAGTGTATCAGTACCACTCGTGGGTTCAGTCACGCCAAAGGCTTGCAGGCGAAGCTCCCCGCTGGCGACCTTTGGCAGATACATCGCCTTTTGCGCATCACTCCCATGCCGCAACACGGTGCCCATCACATACATTTGTGCGTGGCACGCGCTGCCGTTGCATCCCTGCGCTTGAATTTCTTCTAGGATCGCTGCCGCTGCCGAAATCGGCAAGCCAGCACCGCCATATTCTTCTGGGATGAGCGCCGCGAGATAACCAGCCTCGCCAAGTGCAGTTACAAATTCGGTCGGATAGGCGCGGTCACGGTCTTTCGCGCGCCAATATTCGCCGGGATAGCCAGCGCAGAGCTTGGCCACTTCCGCGCGAATATCGGTGTAATCTTGAGTCATGCCTGAAAAACCAATCCTTTATCATGAAGTGTCGCGATCTGCCCGCTTGAAAGACCAAGCACGCGTTCAAGAATCTCATCACTATGTGCGCCAAGCCGGGGTGCCGATTGAGGCGGCGCGCGGTCGAGTTGCGGGATCGACGCCAGCGATCCTGCGGCGGGATAATCAAGCCCGCTTGGGTTTACAGCCGATCCAAAGATTGGATTATTGCCGACCAGCACAGGGTCAGTCGCGGCATCCTTCACCGTCTGATACGCGCCGTAACATCCGCCAACCTTATCAAGCGCGTTTTTCAAATCAGCGTAATTCCACATGGCAACCTTAGCTTCCACCAACGGAAAAAGCGCGTCGCGGTGCATAAAACGAAGCCCCTCGTCCTTGGTGAGCGAGACATTGCGTTCAGCCTCAATCGCCGCAACATTTTCCGATATGCCCAACACTGAAACAAGCCCAGTCCATTGGCGCGGCGTGATGGCCATGATCATTAGCCGAACACCGTCGCCCGTCACAAAGTCACGCCCAAACGCGCCGTACACGCTATTGCCAAGCCGTTCGCGATTGTCGCCTGTATGAAGCACTTCAGCGAGCATCCCCAGATTGGCGGCGGTGCCAATTGCAACGTCTGATAGCGGCACACGCACTTCTTGGCCAAGCCCGGTTGCGCTGCGGTAATGGAGCGCGGTCATCATCGCAAAGGCGCTGTAAGCCCCGGTGAGCAAATCCCATGCAGCGAGCACATGGTTGACCGGTTCCGGCCCTGTGCCAGTCAAATCGGGAAAGCCGACTGCGGCGTTGACGGTATAATCAAGCGCGGGCCCGCCGTCCGCCATGCCCATCACGCGCACGGTGATCACGTCGCTGCGTCTGACGACGAGATTTTCGTGTGATAAAAAGCCACCAACAGGAAAATTGGTAATGAATTGCCCGGTTTTGGCGGCCAGCTCTTGCAAAATTTCGCGCGCCTCGGGCTTGGAGAGGTCAAGCGCGACTGATTTTTTGGCGCGGTTGAGATTTTCCCAATAAAGGCTTGCGCCATTCTCCGCCTTTGGCCAGCGGTTGAAATCAGGGCCGCCACCAATTTGGTCAACGCGGATAACTTCGGCACCCATTTGCGCGAGATATAGCCCCGCCGTTGGTGATGCGACGAACGATGACGCTTCGATAATCGATAATCCGTTCAGCAGCGGGTACATCTAAACGCCAACGCCAAATTCGCGGAGCATGTTTTTCGCGATTACAAGCTGAAGTATCTGCGTCGTGCCCTCATAAATCCGGTAAATGCGGGCATCACGGAAAAACCGCTCAGCCTCATATTCGGCCAGATAACCAGCCCCGCCGTGGATTTGCACACAGCGATCTGCCACGCGGCCGCACATTTCGGAGGCGAACATTTTGGCAGCGGCGGCTTTGCGCAGGATATTCTCACCAGCATCAGCGCGGCGGGTGGCGTCAGGAATCATGCACTCGGCGGCGTAAATCTCGGTCTCGCTATCGGCGAGCATTGCTTGGATAAGCTGGAAATTGGCGATCGGTTCGCCGAACGCTTTACGTTCGCCTGCATAGCGGATTGCCGTATCGAGCATTCGCCGCGCATAGCCTGTGGCGGCTGCCGCGACCGAAAGGCGCCCATTATCAAGGCTTTGCATCGCGGTTTGAAAGCCTTTGCCTTCTTCACCGCCGAGCAACGCATCGCCTGACACATGGACATCCTCCATTATGATATCGGCAATATGCGATCCCGCTTGACCCATTTTCTTGTCTGATTTGCCGACCGTAATTCCCGGCGTATCCATCGGCACGAGAAAGGCGCTGACATGCGCGTTTTTGGGGAGCGCCTCTTTGCTAGTGCGCGCCATGATCAGCGCGACGCGGGCGAACGGCGCATTTGTGATGTAACGCTTGGTGCCATTCAAAACATAGCCATTGCCGCTGCGCAGAGCGCTGGTTTGCATCCCCGCACTATCCGATCCGCTGCCGGGTTCGGTCAGACCAAACGAGGCGATCTCACCCGCTGCTAGGCGCGGTAGCCAATGCGCTCGCTGTTCCACCGTACCGCTTTTGACAATGGCAGAGCATGTCATCCCGATATTGATCGAGATGATCGAGCGGAAGGCCGGCATTGCGTAAGATAGCTGTCGTATCGTCTCGATATATTGCGACACATTCATCGCTGATCCGCCATATTCTTCAGGCATGGTCAGCCCGAACAACCCCATATCGCGCATCTCACTAAGGATCGCATCAGGGATCAGATCAGTCTCAAGGATTGCCTTTTCTGCCGGGATAAGACGTTCGCGCACATAGCGCTGAAGCTGATCGATAAAAGCGTCGAATGTTTCACTATCCATTCCCGGATTTGCCATAAGTGCTGCCTTGATTTTTAGAGAAATGCTTTGATTTCGCGCATAAATCGATCAAATTGATCGTGATGCAGCCAATGCCCTGCATTTTCAAATTCGACGACGCGCGCGGTGCTGA
>JAYTMV010000338.1:0-2142 GCA_043728175.1 Sphingomonadales bacterium | reverse complement strand
AGTCGTTCCAAGGTCAACGTCGAAGGTTTTAAGATTGCGGTTATTCACCCCGATCAGCCGCGATTTAAGTCGAGTGAGCGCGCGCTCCATTTCTGCCTCGTCATGCACTTCGATTAATACCTCTAGATTCTGCGCGAAGGCAGCATCCTCAATCTCTGCCATTTGTGCGTCCTCTAACGCAGCAACAATAATCAGGATCGCATCTGCCCCTATCGCCCGCGCCTCATGGCATTGCCAAGGATCAACCATGAAATCCTTGCGCAGTACGGGCAGCGCACATGCGGCGCGCGCGGCGATCAAATAATCCTCATGCCCCTGAAAATAAGGCGCATCGGTGAGCACGGACAGACACGCCGCGCCGCCCGCTTCATAAGCCGCCGCGTGAGAAGCTGGATCGAAATCGGCGCGGATCAGGCCTTTTGAAGGGCTGGCCTTCTTAATCTCAGCAATCAACGCAAAGCCAGTCGTCGCCTTTGCCCGAAGCGCCGCCTCAAACCCGCGCACGCAGGAGGGTACGGGCCAGTGCGACAGACCTAGCGGCTTACGCGCAGCAACCTCATCACGCTTGGTGGCGCAGATTTCGGCGAGTTTGTTGGTATGCTGCATCATCGACTAGCTTTGGAACAATGGATGAAATTCGACAATAACATTCGGTTTCTCAAGCGCCAACGGCAACATCTGATAATATTCCGCAGGCATTCCCGCAGGTGCTAACTCCGAAAATACGCGGAAGCCGAAGCGGCTGTAATATGCGGGGTTGCCGATTAACACGCAGCTTGCCGCGTTTTGTTCGCGCAGCCATGCGATCCCGGCGCGGATGAGCTGGCCGCCTATGCCTTGGTGTTTGAGCGTTGGTTCGACTGAAACTGGGCCAAGCGCATACCATCCTGCTGAGCCATCTGTCGCGAAGGCGGGCGAGAATGTGATCTGTCCGACCACAACGCCATCGCTTTCAGCCACCAACGAGAGCGTCAGCGCGCCCGCATCGCGCAGCTTGCCGATCAGTAACTGCTCATCGCCGTCAGCATAGGGCATCGGCGCAAAGGCGCGCTGGGTGACATCATGGATCGCCGCGTAGTCGGCAGGTGTTTCAGGGCGGATCAGGATTTCCATCAATAGGCCACCCAGCAGTCAAGCAGTGCCTTGGCAAGCCCCTTGTCGATGGCCTCGGCGGCTTCTTCAACGCCCTCGCTGATCGTCGCGGCATGGCCTGCAACAACGAGCGCTGCGCCTGCATTGAGCAGTACGGCGTCGCGATAAGCGCCCGCTTGACCCATCAGCAGTCTTCGCAGGGCAGCGGCGTTATAGGCCGCGTCTCCGCCTTTGATGGCTTCGGCGGGATGGCGGGGGAGGCCGAACTCCTCTGGCGTTATGACGTCATTTGGCAAATCAAAGCCAATTGTTGCAATATGCGTTGGCCCGCTGATCGAGATTTCATCAAGCCCTTCTGTGCCCGAAACCACCATTGCGCGTGCGCAGCCGAGCAGGCGGAGTGCGGCGGCATAGGTTTCGATCAAGTCAGGGCGCGGTACCCCGATTAGCTGGCGCTTCACCCCTGCCGGATTGGCCAGCGGCCCGACCAAATTGAAGATCGTCCGCCGCTTGAGCGCTTTGCGGATCGGGGCAATGCGACCAAGCGCTGGATGATGCGACTGTGCAAAAAGGAATGCGATACCAAGATCAGCAAGCGTTGCCTCCGCCGTTTGCGCGGCGCGATCAAGATTAAGGCCAAGCGCCTCAAGCGTATCGGCGGCACCTGCTTTGGAAGACGCAGCGCGATTGCCGTGCTTTGCCACAGGAATTTCACACGCTGCGATCACGATAGCGACGGCGGTTGAGATGTTGAGGCTATGACTGCCATCGCCGCCCGTGCCGCACACATCAATTGCATTTTCGGGGGCCGTGACCCGCACCATCCGCGCGCGCATTGCGGTTGCCGCCGCTGCGATTTCCTCAGCAGTTTCGCCTCGCTCAGCGAGTGTTATGAGGAAGGCCGCAATCGCATCGTCGGCCATATCGCCGTCGAGCATCGCGTCAAAGCTGTCCGCCGCGCTCACGTCCGTTCCTTAACCGTCATCCCCGCCGCGCGCATGAAATTGGCGAGCATCGCGTGGCCATGCTCGGTCGCGATGCTTTCGGGGT
>JAYTMV010000337.1:0-2471 GCA_043728175.1 Sphingomonadales bacterium | reverse complement strand
CGGCTTTGCCGTCCCGCTTTGGCAACGTATCAGTTCAAGCCAATCTAGAGTGTGATTGCTTCACCTTATCTACTTATATGTCAAAAACACTGTGGGTCGATTCCGTTTGCAACGTCGTAACGATTTAATGCGAGATTGATTATCTGATGTGTAAATCTCTTAAAACCGGAATTGCGGAAAAATACTACGTCGATGATTTGCCGGGGGCCTCTCTGGGAGGCGCTCGCCTAAACGGAATTCTTCAAAAGATTGAGGCAGGAGATAAACTTACTGCTTTGGCGCAGTCGTTTCTGGAGACAAATCATCTTGTCACGCTACAATCCTTGACCTGCGGCCAAATTGATCGTGAGGAATTTGAAACTCATGCGGCGCGCGAGCGCGATGCTCGCATTCAAAAGGCGCAAAAAAGCGCGGTCAAAGCGATGGCAGAGCGGACGCGGCAGGCAGAGGCGAACGCGCTCGCGATGAAAGCGCACTTTGCTGCTATGGCGAAAGACCCGGTTCTTCGCCGAAAACGCGAAGCCAAGGAACTGCGGGGTCGCTTCGATATAGGCTTTGTCGAACCCGAACATTTTCGACGGGTGATGTCATTGCTCAAGCAAGTATCCGACCGGCATCGCATGAAGCCGGAAGACGTGGCGTGGCTATCAACCGAAGCCTCCTATTGCTGGACTGACGCATTGCAGCAAATTTGGCACCAACTAGAAGCTGAAGCCCTTACCAAAACATGGGAAAATCATGGCGATCCTTGGGATGCCGTGAATGCCAGCGGCCACTGGCGCAAGGCTGGCAAGGCCGACATGGCTTTGGTAATCACGGAGGCAGCGTTGTCAAAAGCTGGAACCAGCCCCAAGCTCAAATCGGCGCTGGCAACGACGCGCGGCGGCGCAATGCGCGATGTTCACCGTCCTGCTGATGCAAAAGCCCTTGGAATTGACGCGCACAACCTCACGCCATCTGATTTCAGGCCATGTACGCTGCTTGGCGCTGTCCACATTGAGCTTGGGGAACTTGAGAAAGGACACAAGTGGTATCAGAAGGCTGAAATCCTTGGGGCCGAACGTCACGCGATTGACCAAGAATTGCGGGCGTTGCTTGTCCATTCGGACCTCATTGAAAGGCAACGCATCCGCGCCTTCCTAATTGGGCAAGATCCAATACGGTTTGCTTGGTTGCGAACTTGAAAAATCGACAGCTTCGCGATCCTCGCCAAAGACCGACGCGATTCAGCCGACTATGAACCCGGCGAGCGACCACTCAGCGGGGCGGCTTTGCCGCCCCGCTTAAATTCTCAGGCCGTAGCTTGTTTAAGTGGACCCCAAGCGCGCTCCAGCAAGCACTCGTTTAGCGTGTGAATAATGTCCGCGAAGAAGCGCTCGACGATCATCAGTTCATGCAATTTCACCTCTAACACCTCACCCGCATTATATCTCAAGCCCAATTGCGGCTGCTCGATGCAAAGGTCGGCGAGCTTCTGAGAAACGTGATTCTCTCCGTGAGTGATGAGGTTTCGGATTTCGCCAATCAATTCGACCGTTTTCGTCCAATCGTCGATATCGGACAGTTTGAACCAAGAAGGGCGACGAAGTCCAGCGCGTTCAAAGTATGATTTGAATACTCGATGAAGGCCATCATACAATTTTTTGCGCCGCCAAATTTCGAGCCGTGACGCCCAAGCCTCGTTCCACGTGACAGTCGCAGCAGCGTCATTGTCACGCGATCTATACAGCTTACGCAGAGCCGCAAATTCATTACCTATCAGGATGTCCAGCGGATGGTGATTCAGGTATGTTTCGTACAAATCAAAAATTATTTCTTCGATGGCTCCATAAAGATCAAGTAGGCCATAGGCAGCCATCAGCGGAATGCTCTCTTCGTAGTTTTCCGCAGCCTTTGGCGACGGCCAGATTTCCATTGGCCGCACCTCAGGTTGTGAGTCCACAATTTCGAGATGGCCTATTGTCAGCCCGACATTTTCACCGAGGCTAGCGTATCGATCACGCGCGACGTGCAAAGCGTTTATGGTAATTGCCCAGCGCATATAAACGCTGCGGAAAAACGCTGCATACTCTGGAATTTGGTTTGTTGCTTCCACCAGCCACTGTTGTCCCGGCTCTTCTGACGTGATGGTGAAATAAACTCTCTGCTTCGGCATCGGAGCATTTGGGTCAAGCGGAACCGGCTGTTCTGGACTAACAAAGACGATACGGTTACGAAAACTAGCGCGCAAATGACAACTCCCTTTGAATATGTGAAACAGTCTAGGTTTTGTCTTTGAGCGTCACGGAGCGTTCGCGAACCAGCGTCTTAACCATCGAGAAGTTGGAAACCGACGGTAACGCGCTCGCGAATTCGCCATCAATCGCGACAATGACGGCGTTGCACAATTGCCCGATCCGCGCTCGCACGAAGGGTGCCCCGAGCTGGGCATCGGCTGCGAACCGGGCCCAATGGCGCGGCTCGATGTCTTC
>JAYTMV010000336.1:0-3703 GCA_043728175.1 Sphingomonadales bacterium | reverse complement strand
ATCTGGGCGCTGCCCGAGAATGAGAATATCCCGATAAAACCGATCAACTGGCTGTTCTTCGCGATTGTCGCCACCGTCTGTCTGTGGCCAAATTATATTGCGATCGCAATTCCCGGCCTGCCGTGGATCACGTTCATGCGGCTGTGGTCAATCCCAATGACATTGCTGTTCGTGATCAGCCTGTCGATGTCGCCGCCGTTTCGGCGCGATGTCAGCGCGTGGTTCAGGACAAGTCCGTGGATCTTACGGTTCATGCTGGCGTTTGTTGCGCTTAATTTCCTCACAATACCGATGTCATTCCGTCCCTTTGGATCGTTCAACCGCGTGATCATCAACCAATTTGAGTGGACAATGGTGTTTTTCGTCGCCTGCTACCTGTTTAGCAAGCAAGGCAAGGTGATGCAGTGGGCGCGGCTGTTCTGCGGCTTTGCCATTTTCCTCGCGTTGTTCAGCGTGGTTGAATATATTAACGGACAAGTGCCGTGGGCCAATCGTATCCCCTCATTTTTCAAAATTCAGAGCGAACTGGTCGAGGCAATTCTGATTGGCGGCGCCCGCTCTGCGACTGGCGCGTACCGCGTTCAGAGCATTTTCACGACGAGCCTCAATTTTGCCGAATTCCTGGCCCTATCCACGCCGTTCGTGATCCACTTCATGGTAACGGCCAAGCGGCAATGGCTTCGCGGGGCTTTGCTGCTGTATATCCCATTTTCATTTTGGGTGATTTTTAAGACTGACTCCCGGCTTGGGATCATCGGCTTCTTTGCCTCAATCTTTATTTATACACTGATTTGGGGCGTGAAGCGCTGGCAGCGCGATAGCCACGGATTGATCGCGCCAGCCGTCGTGATCGCATATCCAGTGATTATTTCGGCATTCTTCGCGCTCACCTTGGTCTGGCGACGACTTGAGGTGATGGTCTGGGGCGGCGGGCCGCAGCAGGCAAGCAATGAAGCGCGGCGGCTGCAATGGACGGGCGCGATGCGCGAACTTAAGGAATGGCCGCTTGGGAGCGGTCTTGGCAACGCTGGTGAGTTGGTCGGCTATGTTGATGCCGCCGGGCGGCTATCGCTTGATAGCTATTTTATCACGATCTTGCTTGATTTCGGGATTTTTGGTGCCGCTGCCTTTTTCGGCATGTTCATCATGGCAATTTTCAAGGCCGCCAAGGTTGGCCTTGAAACCGATGATGAGGAAGCCGCACTGATGATCCCGCTCGGCATCATGCTGATGGTGTTTTTGATCATCAAAGGCGTGCTGAGCCAAGAGGATAATCACACGCTGATGTTCATTGCGCTTGGCGCAGTGGTCGCGCTCTATCACCGGGCAACGATCAAGCCCCGATCAACATGATGGCAGACGACATCCAAGCGTCGCGCGAAACGCTTTACGGCGAAAAAACCGCAGGCTATTTTTCGGGTGCGCGCCATGACATGGTGGGCTTGCTTGGGACTGGGCCTAATGCGCATATCCTCGAAATTGGCTGTGGTGACGGTGCGACTGCGGCAGCCGCATTTGCGGCTGGCAAGGCAGCGCATTACACCGGAATCGAGCTAATGCCCGAAGTCGCGGAGCAAGCGCGTCTGCGTCTGAGCGAAGTCATCACCGCCAATGTCGAACAGTTCGACCTCACCCCTTTTCACGGGCAATTTGATGCACTGATCATGAGCGAGGTGATCGAACATCTGGTTGATCCGTGGGACGTCGTTGCTCGGCTGCTTGCGTGCGTGAAACCCGGCGGGGAAATCATCGCAAGTTCCCCAAATGTTGCGCACCGACGCGTCATTGGAGATTTGATCGCAGGCCGATTTGAATATGAGAGTGAAGGCGTGATGGATCGCACGCATCTGCGCTGGTTTACTCCGCGATCTTACCGCGCGCTGTTTGAAGGCGCAGGCTGTGTCAATGTGCAGGTGATGCCGATCCGCCGCCCCGGCCTGTTGCCCCGGCTCTTTAACCAGCTAACTGGGCAACGCTATGCGCATCTATCGATGACACAAATCATGGTTCATGCGCGCAAAGCCGCCTGAACCGGGCTGTTGCCTTTGGCCGCACCAAGCAGCATATCCTCCAGCCCGCGCAGCCGCTGGGCATCAACAATTTTTTCGCCCGTCAGATCGGTGACATAAAATGTATCAACCGCGCGCTCGCCGTAGGTTGCGATGTGCGCTGAACGGATCGTAACGCTTGATTGGAACAGCGCATGCGCCAGCGCGTTGAGCAAGGCAGGTCGATCCTGCGCGTTGACCTCAACCACAGTGTAACGATTTGACGCGCTGTTATCGATCAGGACATTGGGCTCAACCGTAAAGGCGTGCGCGCGCGTTCTGGGCAAGGGCCGCGCGGCGAGCCGCTCAGTCATTTTTGAGCGATTGGCAAGCACATCTTCAATTCCGGTCTCAATCCGTTTCAGCCGCGAAGGATCGTCGAATGGCTGGCCGAACGGATCTTGGATCAGGAAGTTATCAAGCGCCATGCCGTCGCGCGTCGTGTGGATACGCGCATCGATAATGCTGCCGCCCGCCAAGTGGATTGCACCCGCCAACCGGTAGAATAGGCCGGGATGATCGGCGGCATAAACCGTGACGAGCGTCGCCCCACGATCAGGATAGACTTGGGCTGAAATTGACAACAAACTGTCACCAGATTGATCAATATGACGCGCGTTGCGTTCAAGAATGTCGGCAGGTTCGGCGATCCAATACGCCTCGGGCAGGCGCTTCTTATATTTGGCAAAGCGCGCATCGGCCCAGCCAAGTGCTGCGTGAAGCGCGTCTTGTTTGGCAGCAATCCGTTCTTTGCGCCCCCGTTGTTTGTGGCCAAGGCGGAGGACTTCTTCGGCGGCATTGAACAGATCGGAGAGTAACTGACGCTTCCAACTGTTCCAAACCCCCGGCCCCACTGCGCGGATATCAACCACAGTCAGCACCAGCAGCAGGCGCAACCGTTCGGGCGATTGCACAAACTCAGCAAAATCAAGCACCGTCTTGAAATCAGACAAATCGCGCTTGAACGCGACTGCCGACATCAACAAATGGGTTCGCACCAGCCAAGCCGTTGTCTCGGTCTCGGCTGCACTCATTCCAAAACGCGGGCACAGCTTTTCGGCAACCTGCGCGCCGAGCACGCTATGATCGCCCCCGCGCCCTTTGGCGATATCATGGAGCAGAACGGCGGCATATAGCACCCGGCGCGAAACAATCTGTTTCACAATCGCCGTCGCCAGCGGATGATCGTCGCCAAATTCGCCTTTTTCGATTTTGGCGAGCAGGCCGATCGCGCGAATGCTATGTTCGTCAACCGTGTAGTGATGATACATATCAAACTGCATTTGCGCCACGACGCGGCCGAAATCGGGCACAAACCGGCCAAAGACCGTTGCCACATTCATCCAGCGTAGCACCGTTTCGGGATTACGCGGACTGGTCAATATATCAACGAAGAGCGCATTGGCTTGTGCGTTTGAGCGAACATTTGCATCAATCAACCGCGCATCACGGTTGGCGGCGCGCATCGCTTGCGGGTGAATTTCAACCTGCTGTTTATCGGCAACCGCGAAGAGCGCGATCAGCCGAGTCGGATCACGCACGAACCACTCATCCGCTGGCAGCGCGAGCCGCCCGCGATCAAGCACAAATCCTTGCAAATCTCGCGGCGCACGGCGCAGACCCGCAAGCGAAAAGCGCCGTCCCTTAGGCGCGAA
>JAYTMV010000335.1:0-2977 GCA_043728175.1 Sphingomonadales bacterium | reverse complement strand
CCTGCCTCAACGGCAATCGCCCGGACGGCGGCAAGACGCGGATCAGTCGCCAGCAAGGGTCATGCCATCAATGCGGATCGTTGGAACATTGTTTGAATAGCGAAATTCAAGATCGTTGGCAGCGCTGAGATTGGCAAACATATCAAGCAGATTGCCTGCAATCGTCACCTCGGCAACCGGGCCTTGCATCTCACCATTTTCGATAACAAAGCCCGATGCACCGCGACTATAATCACCCGTCAGCCCGTTGACCCCCATGCCGATGAGATCAGTCACGTAAATACCGTTCTTGATGTCCGCCATCAGCTCTGCCGGGGAGAGCGTGCCAGCCGTCATATGGACATTGCTCGTGCCGACCGAAGGCGCACCAGATCCGCGCGTGGCATGGCCAGTTGGCAGCGTGCCAAGCTGCCGCGCTGATGCAGAATCGAGCAACCAGCCCGTCAAAATACCTTCATCGATGATATGCGTGACCTTTTTGGCAAGGCCTTCGCCGTCAAATGGTCGTGAGCCAATGCCGCGCAGGCGCAGCGGATCATCAACCACTGAGATACCGCCCGCGAAAATGGATTTGCCAAGCATTTCGAGCAGGAAGCTTGTTTTCCGCGCGATTGCGTTACCCGAAATGGCGCTGCCAAGGTGGCCGAGCAAGCTGCTGCCGACGCGCGGATCGAACACCACCGTCGTTGGCCCGCTTTTAAGCTTAACCGGATTAAGCCGCATTACGGCGCGTTCACCCGCGAGCTTGCCGATGCGCGCCGCACTCTCAAGGTCTTTGAGATGCCGCACCGAATGATGCGCATAGTCGCGCTCCATGCCGTCGCCCTCGCCGGCAATGACGCTGGCCGAAAGCGAATGGCTCGACCCCGAATACGCGCCGACAAAGCCGTGACTGGTGGCAAGCGCGCGGATGGTGCGTCCTGCACTTGCGCCCGCACCTTGGCTGTTGGTGACGCCGCGCACCGACCGTGCGGCATCCTCAGCAATCAGCGCTTGTTCGCGAAGGCGTTGGGGCGAGACATCGGCCCCGTCATCAAGATCAAGTTTTGGCAGCGCATCAGTGAATAGCAGCGCTTCTGGCGCTAGCCCCGCATACGCATCCTCAGGGGCTTCCTTCGCCATTGCCACAACACGTTCGGCAAGCGCGGTGAGTGCCGCTGGCGAGAAATCCGCCGTTGAAGCACTTGCCGATCGTTTGCCGACGAACACCCGCACGCTGATGTCCTCGCTTTCGGAACGCTCAACATCCTCAAGCGCGCCAAGCCGCATTGAAACCTGCGTGGCAGCCTCGCCTGCATAAAATACATCAGAGGCATCGGCCCCTGCCCGGCGCGCACGCGTTACCAAATCGACCGCACGGTCACTTGCTTGTTCCACAGTCAACATCAATTTCGCTTAGAGCGTGATTGGCAAAGAGGGAAGTGGGGGAAAAGGGAAAGCTTGGCCTAACGCGGCTTCAATTTGCGCCTCACTCCGCCAGCATCATGTCGCTGAGGCGCAGCAGCTTATACCCCACTCGAAATCCGGCGGCGCAGACGCGTTTATCGAGCAGTGCCAGATGTTCCGGCTCAGGCTGAACATCCCAGCGCAGGCCACTGCCTTCAAGTTCGATATAGTAATTCTGATTATAAGCCCCTTTGCGGAAATAACCCGTGATCACCCGGTTTCTTTCATAGTCCTGCCAGCTTGGTTTTGAATATCTAGGCACAGGTTGCGACCCCCTTTTGCGTTGCACACAAGCCAGCGGTGCCCCCGAAGGGACACCGTTGCTTGAACCGGGTGGTAGAAATCCTGGCAACAGTCAGGCGCAGACGCCTTTGGGCCGGGTGGCCTTGGACATAACGTCCGCCACCCGGTCGGCAAAGAACCGGCTCTGTTACCAAGGGTTTCTACACCCCCGCCCCCTCTCAGGAGCGATGCGAATTTAGGCGAGACGGCAGGCCAAAGGCAAGCGATGTTATGACTGCATAATATACATATATTTTGTATATAAAAATACCGCGAAGAAGGGAGTGTTGTGCTTTCCCCTCAAGCTCTTCTTGGCGGCTTGGCGTTCTTGGCGTGAGAGTATTCAGGGGCTGATGCGCGCGATGACGGCGGAGATTCTGGATCACGCCAAGATCGCCAAGCCGCCAAGAAGGAATGAAGTTGGCTAACCCAAAAAATCCTCTCACCCTTCGCGGTGATAGGGGTGCCCTGCGATGATGCTGGTTGCGCGCCACAATTGCTCGACGAGCATCGCGCGCGCCAGCATGTGCGGCCATGTTGCGCGACCGAAAGACAGGAGCAAGTTTGCGCCCGCGCGCTCTTCGTTTGACAGTCCATCCGCTGCGCCGATCAGGAACCGTGCCTCTTTTACCCCGCTATCGCGCCAATCACTGAGATATTTGGCAAAAGCCGCCGAACCAAGCTGTTCGCCGCTTTCATCAAGGCCAATGATCATCGTGCCCGGCGGAAGCAGTGGAGGTTTACCGCCTTGATCGGGTAGCTCACTAATCTGAAATCCCCAACTGATCCGTTTGGCATAACGCGCGATTAGGTCAGCTTCGGGGCAGCGGCCCATTTTGCCGCGCGCAAGTATGTGGAGCTTCAAACGATTTCAGGAGCAAGCGGCGCATCACCGAACGACCACATGCGTTCAAGATTATAGAAGCTGCGCACTTCAGGACGGAACAGGTGGACGATCACATCGCCCGCATCAATCAGCACCCAGTCAGCCGTTGGCAGCCCCTCAATACGCGGATTGCGGTGAAACTGCTCTTTGATCCGGCGCGCAAGCTTTTCAGCCATTGAGGCGACTTGCCGCGTCGAACGACCACTCGCGATCACCATATGATCAGCGATCGACGATTTTCCGGCAAGCGGGATCGTAATCATCTCAACCGCCTGATCATCATCAAGCGATTCGAGGATCATGGCGTGGAGGGCGTCTACATTGTCCACTGCGGCATCAGTCACGGGTTCAGGGGTTGCGGTT